>VGPF01000004.1 GCA_016875535.1 Chloroflexota bacterium | reverse complement strand
CCGGGAGCACCGCCGCCGGGACGCTGAATGACCTGGCCGCCAGCGCCGCCGCCATCGCGTGGGGGCGTGCCGGTCTGGCTGCCCTGGCCGCCGGGGGCTTGGACGTTGCCGCCCGCGCCGCCGGGCCTGCCGCCCGCCGCGCCGCCAGGGATCTGGGTGATGGTGGGCACAGTGACGGCGATCTTGATGTTGTAGCTGACGATGCCCTGCTGGCGATTGGGGAGGAGCGAGATGTAGCGCACCGTTCCGGCGAGCGGGAGCGTGGGCGCCTGGTTGAGGGAGATCTGGACGGGGAGGCCTTCGCGGATGTTAAAGATGTCCGCCTCATCAACAACGGCCTGCACTTCTATCTGGGTGGTGTCAACGACGAGGACGGCTTGGGTGTTCGCAGCGACGGTATCGCCGACCTTGACGTTGACGACGTTGACGACGCCATCGTAGGGGGACTTGATCTGCGCGAGGGCGAGCTTGTCCTTTGCGGCGGTGAGGCTGGTTTGCGCGTCCGTCACCTGGCTCGTGCGGAGGCCGAGGGTCACGGCATCCGGCCCTTTGCTCACGAGGGAGAGCTTCTCTTCCGCGTCCGCAAGGGCAGCCTTGGCAGTGGCGACCTTGGCTTGCTTGAGGGCGATATCTTCGCTGAAGGGTCCGCTTACGATCTTGGTCAGGCCATCTTGCACGGCCTTGAGCGTTGTCTCAGCGGAGGCGACTTTGGCTTGCTTAAGCGCAACGTCAACAAGGTCAGGGCCCGCGAGGATCTTGGTCAAGGTATCTTGAGCGGCCTTCGAGTTTTCCAGCGCGGTGGTGAGCTTTGCCTGCTTAGTGGCGAGGTCCAGGGTGTCAACGCCAGCGGCGACCTTATCGTAATTCGTTTGCGCGGTGCGCAGGGCATCTTGCGCCGAGGTGACGGAGCGCTGAGCGCTGGTGAGAGACGAGGCCTGAGTGGCCCTGGCGCTTTCAAGGCCATCGCGGGCGATGATGAGGTTGCTCCAGAGGGTGTTGAGGTCTACGATCGTGGGAAGCGTGGAGGGGTATTTGACATACATCTCCGCGGGAGAGAGGTAGATGTCAGCCTCGGACACACCGAGCCCTAATGGGGTCCAGGCATTCCGGTAGGGGCGTTTGCGGGTATCGAGGAGGTCGCTGGCTTCGCGGACGAGACGCGATTGAGTCGCCTCCGTGACCGTTAGGGAAGTTTGGGCATTGGTGACGGACTGCTTGGCCTGGGAAAGGGTGGCTGCGGCTGAGGCCAGGTCGTCGGCGGTATAGGGTGTCTTTGCTGTGGTGACTGCATCCTGGGCGAGCTTGACGGCCTGGCCGGCATTGGCAACAGCTTCGCGCTGTTTGGCGATGTCCTGCTCCGTGTAGGGAGCCTTTGCCTTATCGAGGGCGTCCTTAGCGGCCTGGAGGAGCGCCTGCGCATTGGCGACAGCCTCTTGTTTCTGGCGGAGCTCTGCCTGGTAGGCCGTCCCGCGAGCTTCGTCCAAGGCGTCTTGGGCCGATCTGAGCTGCAGCTTTGCAGAGGCGACGGACTCTTGGGCCCTGGCGAGATCGAGGGCGCCGTTGGTCTTCTTGGCGTCGTCCAGGGTCTGCTGTGCGCTGAGGAGCGAGGCCTCGGCTTTCGTCACCGCCGCTTGGAGGTCGTTGAGGTCAATCTCCGCAAGGATCTGGTCCTTGGTGACGCGCGCGCCCTCTGTGACAAGGACTTTGGTGACAGTGCCTGAGCTGCCGAAGTTGAGGGTCTTCTGGTTGGGGAAGCTGACGCTGCCGGAGGAGTTCACGGTGGAGCGGATGTTCCCTCTGCTGACGGCTTGGATCGTTTCGGTGACTGCGGTGGTCGCATCGTCGCCACCGCAGGCGGTGACGGTGATGGGGGCTGAGAGGATGATCGCACAGACTGCAACGAGCCGCGTGGAAGGAAATCGCATATGTTGCCCCGCCCGCTTCATTTTCGATTTGCGCGCAAAAACGCGCATGACCCGTCGAAAGGGCGCACTATACAGTAGGGGGGCAATCTTAGAAAGGCATTAGAGGGCGCTGGGTGGCTAGACGATGGAAAGAGAGAGTTCCTGAATCTGAGCGCCTTCAGGCAGGGCGCGGTCTATGCGGAAGATGCGGATAGCGGGCTGCTGTGGGTTGCGGAGGGAGACGATCATATAGATGTAGCCCCACGGCGAGGAGAGCTTGACGTCTGTGGGGGAGGGGTAGGCTTCACTGAAGGTGTGGGAGTGATAGAAGCCGAGGACGTCATGCCCGGCTTTGGCCGCTTCATCCTCTATCCGAAGGAGCTCCGGACCATCAAAGTTGTATTTCACAGGGCTTCGTTCAGTGTTCTTGGCGCGGTAGGCAGCGCGAACAGCAGCACCCGTGCCGGCCAGGACGCCGCAGCATTCGTTGGGCGCCTCCGCCTTGGCGTGGGCGATGATTTCCTCGGCCAGTTTTTTCGAGAGCGTAAGGTCTGCCATGGGGTTCCCGGGTTTTAGATTGCTAGGGCTCGACGACGATGCGCCCTCTGTTCCCCGGCGTCACGTGGCCGATGACGGCGGCGATGTTGACGCGCTTGGCCTTGAGGGCTTTGAGCAGGAGCGGGGCCTTCTTCTCTGACACGGCAAAGAGGAGGCCGCCGGAGGTCTGCGGATCGAAGAGGAGGCGGAAGGCTTTGGGCGGAACGTCAGGATGCCAGGCGACGGCGTGATCGTAGTAGGCCTTGTTGCGGCCCATGCCGCCCGGGGAGATTTCCTGCTCCACGCCCAAGCGCCAGGCATCCTGCAGGAGCGGGACACTGCTGAGGCCGATTGTGGCGGAGACGTTGCTTGCATTGAGCATGCCGTGGAGGTGGCCGAGAAGGGAGAAGCCGGTGACGTCCGTGCAGGCGTTGGGGGTGACGCTCAGCCCGGCCTCGCTTGCGGCCTTGTTGAGGGCGAGCATGGAGGCGATGGCCGCTTCGATGGCGGCAGGGGCCGCCTTGCCGGCCTTGGCGGCGGTGGTGATGACGCCGGTGCCGATGGCCTTGGTGAGGATGAGGAGGTCGCCGGGTTTTGCGCCTGCGTTCGTCCACTGTTTTCCGGGGCGAACGAGGCCGGTGACGGCCATGCCGTACTTGGGTTCGGCATCATCTATGGTATGGCCGCCGACGACGGGGACGCCAGCCTCTTTGGCTTTCTGCGCGCCGCCGCGAAGGACCCCTTTCAGAATGTCCTTGGGCTTATCCGCCGGGAAGCCGACGATGTTCATGGCGGTGATGGGTTTGCCGCCCATGGCGTAGACATCGCTCAGGGAGTTGGCGGCCGCGATGGCGCCGTAGGTGAAGGGGTCGTCCACGATCGGAGGGAAAAAGTCCACCGTCTGCACCAGCGCGAGATTCTTCGTGAGCTGGTACACCGCCGAATCGTCCCCCGTTTCAATGCCGACGAGCAGGCGCCTATCGGCGAGGCGGGGGAGGTCCTTTAGGAGATGATGCAGGTCGCCCGGACCGTACTTGGCAGCTCAGCCGCCGCACTTGGTCAGGGTGGTGAGCCTGATTGGCTCAAGGGAGGCCATCGCCGCTCCTTCTCTGTATTTCCCCATGAACCGGGGGCATCTTCAGTGTAGCAGAGGCGCTTTGTTGGATGCCGGAGCGGGGGCCGGGATTCGGGCGGCTGGGATGGGCGATTATAAGAGTTGTAGCCACCTTGACACGCCCCGATTGTGAATGTATTCTCAATGTGCTTTCGGCGGGTTAGCTGAAGTCTGCGCAAGGGTCGGTACAAGGCGCAGGCAAGATTGCCAGGTGAAGAGATGGACCCAGAAGCACTGAACCACGTGGACTGGCGGAACACCAGCCACACGCTGCGCTACCTGTGGTTCATCGTTATCTTCGCCTTCGGCCTTGCCACCCATCTTGTCCTCGCTCACGCCATCATCCCCTCGTTGCTGAACTCCGGTCATCTGCCCGCGGGCATCGCTGACAAGGTCCGGAAGCTGCGCTTCCATCTCTATGCAAGCTCGATCTTGATTCTTGGCGCGATCTGTTTCTGGTTCGCGAAGGCTGCAGACACGGCGCACGAGATCCGCAATTTCTGGCACAGGGATTGGATCTAGGGTCCAAGAAACCTGGAGAACGGTACAAGGTCGCGTAACACACTATGTCGTTGCCTAAAGCCCCGCTCGCGGTCAAAGTGCTGGTCCCAGTCATCGGACTGGTCATCGGCATAGGCGGGCTTATCGTTACGGTCGGCATCCTGAAGGCATGGTGGAGCACGCCCTTCGGCCCGGCGCAAGTGAAGGCCAGCCAGCCGATCAAGTTCCGGCACGACCTCCACATCGCCGCCGAAATTGATTGCCAGTACTGCCACCGGGAGGCTCTGAAGGGCGAGGCCGCGACGATCCCCTCCGTCCAGCTCTGCGTCTTCTGTCACCAGGTTGTGCTGAAGACTTCGCCGGAAATCACCAAGCTGCTTTCCGTTAACGAATCCGGCGAGCCGTTGAACTGGGGCCGGGTCCATAGACTGCCCGATCATGTCCAGTTCCTGCACGAGGCGCACGTGGCCTTCTTCTCCAAAGAGAACAAGGTGCAGCCGTCCCAGGTCTGCTCCATCTGCCACGGCGATGTCGGAAAGATGCAGGTGGCGGAGCAGGTCCGCAACCTGAAGATGCGGGACTGCGTGGACTGCCACAGAGGCGGCTATTTCAACTATCTGACGCCTGAGGCTGAGGCGGCGATTAAAGAGGCGATCACGAGCGGTCAACGTCGCGCGCCGCCGTCAGACTGCGCGACGTGTCACTACTAATAGGCAACTGAGCAATGGCTTTCACGCGCAAAGAATTTCTGAAGCTGGCGGGAGGGACGGCCGCAGGGGCCGCCATCCTGTCCGCCTGCCGCCCGAACGTCCGCGAGTTCCTGGTGCAGAGCCCCTCCAGGCTCCCGGAAGACTTGGTCAATGGGATAGACAACTGGTACGCCACCTCCTGCAGCCAGTGCGGCAGCGGGTGCGGCGTCATCGTGCGGGTCATCGAAGGCCGGGCGAAGAAGGTGGAGGGCAACCCCGTCCATCCGCTCAGCGGCGGCAAGCTATGCGCCCGGGGCCAGGCGGGCGTCCAGGCGGTCTACCATCCCGACCGCGTTCGCAGGCCCATGAAGGCGACGGGCGCCCGGGGCAGCGGCGCCTTCGCGGAAACGACGTGGGATGAGGCGCTGGCGGCGGTGACGCCTAAGCTGAACGAGATGAAGGGCGCGGCGGCGGGCAGTCTCCTCATCGTGACCGGGGCGCTGAACGGCAGCCAGGGCATGGTGGCGAAGCGCTTCGCGAAGGCGATGAACGCCACCCACGCGACCTTCGAGCCGATGGAAGAGGCCGCGCTGAAGGCGGCTATCAAGCAGACGTTCGACCAGGACCTGCTGCCTGATTTCGATCTTGGGCGCAGCAACTATATCCTTTCGTTCAGTTCGGATTTCTTAGGCGGCTGGATCTCCCAGGTCCGCCATTCGCGGGGCTACGGCGAGTTCCGCCAGGGGGCCCGCAAGCGCGGGACGCTGGTGCAGGCGGACACGCGCCTCTCGCCGACGGCAGCCGGCGCCGACGAGTGGGTCTATGTGAAGCCCGGCTCCGAGGGCAAGCTGGCTCTGAGCATCGCCTATGTGATCATCAAGTCGGGCCTCGGCGACGCAGCCGCAGCGCGGGCCCTCACTGGCGGCCGTGGCGCGGCTGCGCTGGAGGCCTACGCCCCCGAGAAGGTGGCGGAGGCGACGGGCGTTTCCGCCAAGCACATCGAAGAGCTGGCGAAGGCCTTCGTAGCGCCGGAGAACCAGCCGGCCATAGCCATCGGCGGCGGCGCGGCGGGCGCGCACACGAACGGCGTGTTCAATCTGACCGCCATCTACAGCCTCAACCACCTGGTTGGGACTGTGAACAAGCCGGGCGGCGTGAACTTCAACCCTGCGCCGCCCATCGGCGATGGGACGGCGGCGGCTGACCGCACAGCCTACGCCGCCGGGACAAGCACCTCCCTGGCGGAGTGGAAGAAGATCATCGAAGGCATGAAGCAGGGGAAGGTGAAGGCGCTGGTGATCCGCAACGCGAACGCGGTGCACAGCCTGCCCGCTTCGCTGGGCTTTGCGGATGCGCTAGCGAACGTGCCTACGGTGATCAGCCTTTCGAGCTTCCTTGACGATACGACCTACTGGGCCGATTGGGTGCTGCCGACGAGCCTTCCCCTGGAAGACTGGGCGGATGCGCCCATGAACCCCGGGCCCGGCTATGAGGCAGTCACCTTCCAGCAGCCGGTGGTGCGGCCCTTCCGCGATACGCGCGGCTTCGGCGATATCCTGCTGACGCTGGCGCAAGAGCTGAAGATCGAGAAGGACCTGCCCTGGACGAGCATGCGCGATGCGCTCCGCCAGCAGGCCCAGAAGCTGCACCAGTTCGGCCGGGGAAACATCAAGGCCGCGACCTTTGAAGAGTTCTGGGGCAAGCTGCTCCAGCAGGGCGGCTGGTGGGATACGAACGCCCGCGCGCTGCCGGTGCCCTTTGTGAACGGCCTGAACCTGACCAACCCGGAACCGGAATTCGCCGGAGACGCCGGACGCTACCCCTTCGTCCTCCTGCCGTTCCAGACGGCGGGCATCGGCGATGGGCGGCTTGCGCACCTGCCGTGGCTCCAGGCGACGCCCGACCCGATGACGACGGCGACGTGGGAGACCTGGGTTGAAGTGAACTCCAAGACGGCGCGCGACATGGACCTGCGCGAAGGCGATGTGGTCCGCATCGAATCGCCGGCGGGGGCCATCCAGGCGCTGGTCTACCCGAACCCGGCCGCGCCGCCGGACGTGCTGGCGATCCCCGTGGGCCGGGGCCACAAGGCCTTCGGGCGCTGGGCGGAGGGCTACGGCGCGAACGTGTACGCCGTCCTGGACCCGCGGGAAGAGAAGCAGAGCGGCTCGCTGGCCTGGGCGGCGACGCGCGTAAGCATCGCGAAGACGGGCAAGTGGAAGCGCATCCCGAAGATGGAGGGCTCCGTGCTGCCCATTGATTTCTCGAACAAGATCAAAGTCACGAACAAGGACTCCTAACGGAGCGCGTTGATGGCAATCGAGAGAAAGCCTGAGCCGAAATGGACGCTGGTGGTGGACGCAGACCGCTGCAGCGGCTGCCAGGCCTGCGTCGTCGCGTGCCAGGCGGAGAACAACGTGCCGCTGAACACGGACGCGATCTTCAACCAGAAGCGCGCCCACGAGTGGATACGCATCGAACGCTACTGGGTGAGCGACGACCCGGAGAAGCGGCCGGATGAGATTGACTTCTCGAAGGTGAAGGCGAAGTTCCTGCCGCTGATGTGCCAGCAGTGCGAGAACGCGCCCTGCGAGCCGGTCTGCCCGGTTTACGCCACCTACCACAACGACCAGGGCCTGAACGTGCAGGTCTACAATCGCTGCATCGGCACGCGGTACTGCGCCAACAACTGCAACTACCAGGTGCGGTTCTTCAACTTCTGGGAGCCGGTGTGGCCGGAGACGCTGCGCAACCAGCTGAACCCGGACGTGACGGTCCGCAGCCGCGGCATCATGGAGAAGTGCACCTTCTGCGTGCAGCGCATCCGGCGCGGGATACGCACGGCGATCCGCGAGGACCGGGATGTCAGGGACGGCGATGTGACGCCCGCCTGCGTGCAGTCCTGCCCCACGGGCGCGCTGACCTTCGGCAACATCAAGGACGAGAAGAGCGCCGTGCACAAGCTGGCGGAAGACGCCCGGCACTACCGATTGCTGGAAGAACAAGGCACCGGCCCGAACGTGGTCTACCTGAAGAAGGTGGACACGCATGCGGCGGAAGACAAAGGCCATGAGTAGCACAACGCACAACACACACGCGGCCCACCACGAGGCCGAAGGCGAGCATCACTACCAGCCGCAAGTGCTGACGATGCCCCATGCCCAGGTGACGCAGGATATCCTGCGCGCCTCATCCACCATGGGGCGAACGTACAAGCTGGCGCTGGCGCTCTTCGGCGGGCTCTTCATCGCCGGGTTCGCCGTCTTCATCGTCCGCGCGCGGGATGGCTTCGATACCTTCACGTCGTGGGCCTACCTGATGGCGACCTTCGGCTTCATCTTCACCACGGCGATGTCCGCGCCGATCTTCTCCGTGACGCAGCGGATGGTGCGCAGCCACTGGCGGCGGCCGATGGGCCGCTCGGCGGAGGTCCTCTCCGTGGCCGGCATCGTGGGCGCGCTGATGTTCATCCCCCTGGTGCTGCTGCTGCCGAACGCGGACAACCGGAAGACGATCTGGATGACTTTCCCCGGCGCGCCGCACGTGTATGAGCTTGCGGCGCTCATCGGCATCGTGGCTCTGGGCCTGGCGATCCTCTATGTGAGCGCCATCCCCGACCTGGCGGCGATCCGCGATCACGGGACCGGCTGGCGGAAGAGCCTGGCGCGGAGGCTGGCTTCGAGCTTCAGGGGAACGCCGCGGGAGTGGAAGGGCATCAAGGCCATGCTGATGGTCCTGGGCGTTTTGTATTTTCTCTTTCTCATCGGCGTGCATACGATGATTGCCTCGGACTTCGCGCTCTCGCTCGTCCCCGGGTGGAAGGACGCCATCTTCCCGGCGTGGCATGCGATCAGCGGTCTGCAGAGCGCGGTGGCCTGCACCATCCTGGTGACCTTTCTACTCTATAAGTTCGGCGGCTATAAGGACTACATCAGCGTTGACCAGTTCTGGGGCGCGAGCAAGATCATGCTCGCCCTGTCTCTCCTCTGGATGTATTTCTGGCTCTCCGGATTCATGATCTTCTGGTACGGCCGGCAGCCGGTTGAGCTGGCGGTGATCAAGCTTTTCTTCGCGGAGTCCTACCGCTTCCCGTGGGCGATGGCGGTCTGCTTGAACTTCGCCGTGCCCTTCCTTCTGCTCATCTGGAACGCGGCGCGCAAGTCCATGATCGCCCCAACGATCGTCTCTTGCTCGATCCTTTTGGGCACGTTCTTCGACCGCATCCGCATCTACGTCGGCAGCTTCACCGTGGCGGATGTGCGGGCCGATGCGCTGCACGAGCTCCACGCGGGGCCGCTGCTGGAGAACCCGCCGCCGCACCTGCCGGGCACCGCCGATGTCTTCATGATCCTGGGCGGCCTGGGCGGCGCGCTCTTCATCATCATGCTGGCGATCAAGTTCTTCCCGCCCATCTCCATCTGGGAAGTGACGGAAGGCATGCTCTACCGCAGGAAGCGCCGGTTCTTGAAGCGTGAAATCATGGTCATGGGCAAACCGGACTAAGGCACACCACTATGCAGGACAGAGTCGTACTCGGAAAGACACCTCAGGAAGTGGACTCGCGCATCAACCGCGAGCTGCTGACGAACGTCCTCTACACCGAGCGGCGCTACTGGATGATCGTCGGGTTCCTGGCGCTGGTTGTGGCGCTGGCCGGCGGGGCGATCGGGTACATGATCAACCAGGGCATCGGCGTCACGGGCCTGCACCGCCCCGTCTTCTGGGGCTTCATGATCACGAACTTCGTCTTCTGGGTGGGCATCAGTCACGCTGGCGTCATGCTCTCGGCCATCTTGCGCCTGGCGCAAGCCGAGTGGCGGCGCCCGGCCACCCGCGCCGCCGAGATTGTGACGGTCTTCGCGCTGATGACCGCCATCCTGTTCCCGATCCTGCACAGCGGCCGCCCCTGGCGCACGATGTACTGGGCCTTCCCGTACGACTTTGCCCGGGGCATCTTCCCCAACGTCCGCTCGCCGCTGGTGTGGGACCCCACGGCCATCACAACGTATCTGACCTCCAGCATCATGTTCGTCGTCGTGGCGCTGATCCCGGACTTCGCGGTGATGCGCGATAGGACGAAGGGCGTCGCCAAGGCGATCTACAGGGTGCTGGCGATGGGCTGGCGCGGGACGCCGCGGCAGTGGCGGCTGCAGATCGTCGCGGGCTTCCTGCTCTCGGCGCTCATCCTGCCGGTCTTCGTCTCCGTCCACAGCATCGTCTCCTGGGACTTCGGCGTGGCGCAATCGGTGGAGGCATGGCACTCCACGGTCTTCGCCCCGTACTTCGTCATCGGCGCCGTTCACTCCGGCGTCTCCGCCGTGGTGACGGTGATGATCATCCTGCGGTGGCTCTTCCACTGGGAGAACTACATTACCAAGGACACGATCGACTCCCTGGGCCGCCTGCTCATCGTGGTGGCGACGGCGTGGTTCTTCTTCTTCGTCATCGAGATCCTCTTCAGCATCTACACGCTGGAAGACGCCGAGCTGGCCCTACGGAGGATGCAGCTGTGGGAGTCGCCGTACTCCTGGCTCTTCCTGACCTTCATCCTCACCGGCTATTTCATCCCGGTGCCGCTCTGGCTGTTCAAGAACGTGCGCCGGAGCTTCAAGTGGATGCTCATCACCACCATCCTGGTGAATATCGGCATGTGGATCGAGCGCTTCCTCATCATTGTCCCCGGACTCGCGAGGAAGCAGGGCCTCTCCTTCTCCTGGAGCACGTACCACCCCAGCATCATCGAGGTCTTGATGGTCATCGGCTCCTTCGCCTTCGTTTCGATGAACATCCTGCTCATCTCCAAGGTTGTCCCGCTCATCCCCCTCTATGACGTCAAAGAGGGCGAGATTCTGAAAGACGAGTTCAAGATCGGCAAGGCTACGATTCCCGCGACGATGCGCGAGGAGTAATCCCGGAAGGGGGAAGCGCGCCATATGGCAAAGAAACAAGTGCTCGGGGTATTCAAGACGGCGGACAACGCAGTCATGGCGGTGGACCGGCTGAATGAGGCCGGCTTCACCAATAAGGACTGGACGGTCCTGACGGGCAGCCCATACCCGGAGGGAGCCTTCGGGGAGTGGATGCCGAAGCACCGGCTCTACGCCTTCCCGTTCTTCGGCGCCATCGTGGGCTTCACCGTGGCGATCCTGGTCACGGCCGGGACGTCCGTGGCGAACCCCCTGGTGACGGGCGGCAAGCCCATCATCGCAGTCCCGGCGATGGCGGTGATCGTCTACGAGGGCACGATGTTGGGCGCGATCCTCATGACCATCATCGGCGTGATTTTTGAATCGCGCCTGCCGAGGCCGCTGATGGGCCTCTACGATGAGCGCATCACCGAGGGCTATGTGGGCATTGACCTGAATTGCCCCGAGGACCGCATCAACGCCGCAGAGATGGTGATGCGGCAATCGGGCGCGGTTGATGTGAAGCACCAGAAATAGGGTAGAGCAGAACAAGGAACCAGGAACCCGGGAACGTAGGGACATGAAGATAGCAAAGAGACAGGGGAAGAGATCCATGGGCAGGCGAGGCATAGCCATCGTCTGCCTGGCTCTTGCTGCCGGCCTGCTGGCGGCAGGCTGCACTAAGGGCACGTACCAGGTGGACATTTTCCCTGAGATGCACTACAACCAGTCCACGAAGATCGGCGAGCCGCCCCGCTTGGATGTGCCAGCAGGCGCCGTCCCGATCACCGGACCCCAGATGCATGTGATCCCCGCCGACCAGCTGGAAGCGGCAAAGGCCTTCAAGAACCCGCTGCCCGCAGGCGCGGCCACGAACGCGAAGGGCGCGGAGCTCTATCGCGTGAACTGCGCCATGTGCCACGGGCCCCAGGCCAAGGGCGACGGCGCGGTGGGCAAGATCCTGGTGCGCGACGGCTACCTGGCGCCGCCTAACCTGACGGCGGCGGTGACGCAGAACAAGACGGACGGCGAGCTGTTCACGGTTCTGACCAACGGGGTCAATGTGATGCCCAAGTTCGGCTATCTGCTGACGGACGAAGAGCGCTGGGCCGTCATCGCCTACCTCCGCGCGCTGCCCAGATAAGGAAGAGGCTATGGATACGGTGCAACAGGCAGGGGTAACAAGAAAGAAGTTTGTCCTTGGGGCCATCCTTGGCGCGGCAGGCCTGATCGGCATGGGCGCGCTGGCGCAGCGGAAGCTGAAGACGGAGGAGAGCCTGCCCCTGGGCCTCCCCGAGGACTCGATTTTCAGGCCGCGTGCCGATGCGCTGGAGCGGATGCGGAAGGGCCTGGGCAAGTAGCTTCCCGAAAGAAAGCCTTGCAAAGGCCTCCGCAGAAGCGGGGGCCTTTTTATTTGCCCTTTTTGGCGGCTACGGCCTTCTTGATGAAGTCAATGATGTCCTGGGTGGAGCTGCCGGGGCCGAAGACGCCCTGGATGCCCATAGCCTTGAGCTTGGCGAAGTCCTCTTCCGGGATGATGCCTCCGGCGAGGACGACGGCATCGTCATTGCCCTTCTTCTTGAGGCCCTCCACGATGAGGGGGAAGAGCTCCAGGTGCGCGCCGGAGAGGATGCTGAGGCCCACCACGTCCACGTCTTCCTGCACGGCGGCGCTGACGATCATTTCAGGGGTCTGGCGGATGCCGGTATAGATAACCTCCATCCCGGCGTCCCGCAGGGCCCTGGCGATGATTTTGGCCCCTCTATCGTGCCCATCCAGGCCGGGCTTGGCGACGAGGACGCGGATCGTCTCTTTCTGCGTGGCTACCATTGTTCTTCCCCTTTGGGCGACCGAAAATGGCCGCCCCTATATGGCTAATGCTTGATGGGCGTGCAGATCTCGGTGAGGACGCCCCTGGTGGACTTGGGATGGAGGAAGCCGACCATGCCGGCAAGGCCGGGTCGGGACTTCTTGTCTATCAGGGCGCAGCCCTTCTTTTCCAGCTCCGTGAGCTCGTGGTCCACATCGGCCACTTCAAAGCAGATGTGGTGGAAGGCCTCGCCGCGCTTCTCGAGGAATTTCGCGACGCCGCCGTTGGGGTCCATGGGCTGGATGAGCTCGATCTCGCAATCGCCCACGGGGATGAGGGTCGCCCTGACCTGCTGGGTCGGGACGAACTGGATCTCGGATTTGGGGAAGCCGAGGATATCGGCATAGTCCTTGAGGGACTCGTCAATATCCTTGACGACGAGGGCGATGTGATGGAGCTTTTTGACGTCCATGGCACTCCTTAGCGATGGGAGGAGGCCTCGGCCAGCAGGCGCCGCGCGATGACGAGGCGCTGGATCTGGGAGGTCCCTTCGTAGATCTCAGTTACTTTAGCATCTCTGAAGGCGCGTTCAATAGGGCTGGCCTTGAAATAGCCGGAGCCGCCGTGGAGCTGCAGGGCCTGCGTCGCGACCTGCATCGCGGCTTCGCTGGCGAAGAGCTTGGCCATGGCCGATTCCTTGGTGCAGGGGAGGCCCTGATCGCGGAGGAAGGCGGCGCGGTAGACCAGGAGGCGGGCGGCGTCTATCTGGGTAACCATATCGGCCAGCATCCACTGGACGCCCTGGAAATCGGCGACGGCCTGGCCGAACTGCTTGCGCCGGCGGACGTGGCGGACGGCGAGATCAAGGGCGCCCTGGGCGATGCCGGCGGCCTGTGCGCCGATTATGGGGCGGCTGCCGTCCACAATCTGCATCGCGATCTTGAAGCCCTCGCCTTCGCCGCCGACGAGGTTGCCTGCGGGCACTTCGACATCGTCAAAGAGGACTTCGGCGGTGCTGGAGGCGCGCATGCCCATCTTCTCGGTCTGCTTACGGGAGGAGAGGCCTTTGGAGCCGCGCTCCACCACCATTGCAAGCATGCCCTTGTGGCGCTTGGCGCGGTCGGTCGTGGCGAATAGGAGGAATGTATCGGCGATGTCACCGTTGGTGATAAAGGTCTTGCTGCCGTTGACGAGATACTTGCCATTTTTCTTGATAGCCGTCGTTTGGATATTGGCGGCGTCGCTCCCGGCCTCGGGCTCGGTGAAGGCGAAGGAGGCGATCGTTTCGCCTCGGGCGATGGGCGGAAGGCAGTGATTGCGAAGGGCGTCGTTGGCGTGATGCTCGATGCCGTGGGAGGCCAGGGAGAGGCTCGCCAGGAGGGAGAGGGCCATCGAGGCGTCCGAGCGCGCGATCTCCTCCACGGCGATAGCCGTCTGGAGAAGGCCGCCGCTGCCGCCGCGCTCCGGGGCGATGCCGAGGCCCGTGACGCCGAGCTTGCCCAGTTTTTTATAGAGGGGCCAGGAGAACTCTTCCTTGGCATCGCGCTCGCGGGCCGTCGGCTCCAGCTCCTTCACGGCGAAGTCGCGGATCGTTCGCCGGAGGAGGAGGTCGCTTTCGGAGAGGGTGAAGTTCATTGCATCACAACGCTCGTCAGCCTAGAAGACGATGGCCTCTTTATAGGTGCCCCACTGCTTGCGAAGGGTATCGCAGATCTCGCCGAGGGTTACGTAGCTCTCCACGGCCTCAATGATGACGGGCATGGTGTTGTCCTTGCTGTGGGCCACCTCTTCCACGCGCTTGAGGGAGCGCTTGACGGACTGGGGGTCGCGCTTCTTCTTCAGGTCGGAGAGGCGCGCGAGCTGGCGCTTGGCGGAGGACTCGTCAATGCGCATGATGCTGTGGGTCTCGGCCTTTTCATTGGTGAACTTGTTGACGCCCACGATGGTGGCCTCGCCCTTTTCCACCTGGCGCTGGTACTGATAGGCGGCCTCTTGGATCTCGCGCTGGATGAAGCCGCGCTCGATGGCCGCAAGGGAGCCGCCCATGTCCTCGATGGTCTTGAGGTAGGCGTTGGCCTTCTCCTCAAGGACATTGGTGAGATGCTCCACGTAGTAGGAGCCGGCCATGGGGTCCACGGTATCGGCGACGGCATTTTCGTGGGCCAGGATCTGCTGCGTGCGGAGGGCGATGGTGACGGCCTTGTCCGTGGGCAGGGCCAGGGCCTCATCCATGGAGTTGGTGTGGAGCGATTGGGTGCCGCCAAGGACTGCCGCCAGGGCCTGGACGGTGGTGCGGACGATATTGTTCTCCACTTGCTGGGCCGTGAGGGAGACGCCCGCCGTCTGGGTGTGGAAGCGCAGCTGCCAAGACTTGGCGTTCTGGGCCTTGAAGCGCTCGCGCATGATCTTGGCCCACATGCGGCGCGCCGCCCGGAACTTGGCGACCTCTTCAAAGAAGTTGTTCTGGGAGACGAAGAAAAAGGAGAGGCGCGGCGCGAAATCGTCTATCTGGAGGCCCGCCTCCAGGGCGGCGTTCACATAGCCGATGGCGTTGGAGAGGGTGAAGGCGATCTCCTGTGCGGCGGTCGCGCCGGCTTCGCGCATGTGATAGCCGCTGATGCTGATGGTGTTCCACTGGGGAACGTGGTCGCTGCAGTAGTTGAAGACGTCCGTGATAAGGCGCAGGGAGGGCTTGGAGGGAAAGATGTAGGTGCCGCGGGCGATGTATTCCTTGAGGATATCGTTCTGGATCGTCCCGCCGAGCTTATCGCCGGCGACGCCCTGTTTCTTCGCCACGGCGATATAGAGGGCCAGCAGGATGGGCGCGGTGGCATTGATGGTCATGGAGGTGGTGACCTTATCGAGGGGGATCTCCTTGAACAGGACCTCCATATCAGCGAGGCTGCAGACGGGAACGCCGACCTTGCCGACCTCGCCGCGCGCCATCTCGTGGTCTGAGTCGTACCCCGTCTGCGTGGGCAGGTCAAAGGCGACGCTGAGGCCCGTTTGCCCCTGGGCGAGGAGATAGCGGTAGCGCTGGTTGGACTCTTCCGCGGAGGCGAAACCGGCGTACTGGCGCATGGTCCAGAGGCGGCCGCGGTACATGTTGGGCTGGACGCCTCGGGTATAGGGATATTCGCCCGGGTAGCCCAGGTCGCGATCGTAATCAACGTCCTTCGCGTCCTCAGGGGTGTAGAGGACGTCCACATCGTAGTTGGAGTTGCTCTTGAAGCTCTTCTGGCGCTCGGGGACCTTCTTGATGGATGGCTCGTAGGACTTTTCGCGCCACTGCTGTTTGGTCTTGCGGGGAGTGGTCATCGGGCTCCTTTTGCCGGCTGCCGCAGGGCGACAAGCCAGGGCGGGGGACTCTTTCTGCGCCTGGGTGAGTGTAGCGAATTTCAGAGGAGAATTCAACGAAAGGAAGGGCACGAAAGGGCTAGTGCCCTCTTTCGGAAGCTACCGGAAGCCTCGCCTGTCAACTGGGGGTAGACGATGATGCACATAATGGTAGTAGAGAGTAGTGCGAGGAGGAGCGATGACGACGAAGGAGCGGACGAACATGCGGAGGGCGAAGGGGATTCGGGGGAGCGATGCGGAGGCTGCCAGGGCAGGGGAGGAGATCGTCGCGCTGCGGGGATGCTTGCAGCGATTGCTGGATAAATACGTGGAGACGCTGGAGTGGAACTCCCAGGGCTACATCGTGGTGCCGGAGCGGCTGCCGGAGGTGATGGAGGCGAAGGAGCTTCTGCAGCGAGGCGGCAAGTGACTGCGGCAAACGGCGATGAGGGGATGCCGCTTGCGCCGCCCGTTCAATCGGCGATAGACCGGCTTGCGGCGGTGGTCCGGCAGGCGCACAAGGAGCGTCGCTGGGGCGAGATACGCCTGGCAGTGCGCGATGGGCTGCCCTATCTTCTGCAGACGGAGTTCTCCGAGCGGCTGGGCGGCCGTAGCAGGCGTGATGAGGACTAGCGAAGACCCCGGCGGGCGTCTGCCCGCAGGGCGCGGACCAGGCGGGAGGCGGCAACGAGCATGTTGAACATCGCCACAAAGCCGGCAAGGCGCAGGAGCGTGGTCGTCAGGCCTGCATCGTGGAACTCGCCCAGGGTGAGGAGGCGACCGAAGAGCGTGGAGAGGCCAAAGGAGACGAGGACTTCGATCTGGAGGCTCCTGTGCCTGTACTGGAGGCGGCGGTTCGCCACCCGGTAGGCAAGAGCCGTCACAAGGAGGGTCAGGGCTAGGCTGAAGAGCAGAATCATAAGGATTTCGTGTGCCTTAGGTGTGCAGAAGGTGTGATAAGCCAATTGTATCTGAAGATTAAGACTTGACAAGAGCTAGCAACTAGGGAAATACCGAACTTTGACTAAAACATCACTCGCAAATACTTCCGAACCGACACAATTCCGACCGGAGGAGTTGTCTGTCTGGGACTTGAGCGCCTACAGGCCTCATCCATACCAGACGAAGTTTCATGAGGCGCAGGCGAAGGTGAAGGTCCTGGCCTGCGGACGCAGGTGGGGGAAAGACCGGGCCTGCATCTATGAAGTGCTGCGCCGGATCCCCGAGCTGATGAAGCGCAACAGCAAGATCGGCGGGCTGGTGCCCCTCGTCCACATCTGGTGCGTCGCGCCCACCTATGCCCTCACATACCAGATGTGGCGCGAGTACAACCAGTTCATCCCCCACCGTGCCGTGAGCGCCATCCGCGAGAGCACGCGGCGCATCGAGCTCTTTGACGGCAAGGCCGTCATCGAGATGAAGACGGCGATGGAGCCGGAGCGCCTTGTCTCTGTGGGGCTGGACCTGCTGGTGGTGACGGAGGCTGGCCTCGTGGACGAGGAATCGTGGACGCAATCGCTGCGGCCGACGCTCTCATCCCCGGGACGCCTGGGTGAGGCGATCTTCAATGGCACGCCCAAGGGGAAGAACTGGTTCTATTGCCTCGCCATGCGCGGCGCAGGGGCGAGCGGCGGGAGCGACGTGCGCTCCTGGAACTATCCGACGTGGGGGAGCACGCTCGTGTGGCGCAGGCTGGACATCGAAGCGGTGCTGGGCCCATTCCCGCGCGCGCCCTCCCACCGGCAGTTCGAAGAGGCCCAGCGGCAGTGCGTGGAGATGGCGCTGGTCGGCGAGACGGACATCATCCCCCAGGAGATCGAAGAGGCGCGGCGCGATATGCCGGAGCCGCTCTTCCGGCAGGAGTACGGCGCGGAGTTCCTGGAAGACGCAGGGTCGGTCTTCCGCCGGGTGGAATCGTGCATCGGCGGCGAGCCGCAACCTCCGCAGGCGGGACGCAGCTACGTGATGGGCGTGGACCTGGCGAAGCAGCACGATTACAGTGTCATCTTCGTCGCGGATGCGGCGGCGCGCGCCATCGTGCACTTCGATTGCTTCTGCCAGGTGGACTGGCCGGTGCAGAAGGCGCGCATCATCGAGACTTCGCGGCGCTACAACGGCGCGGTGGCCTATGTGGACGCCACGGGCGTCGGCGAGCCGATCGTGGACGACCTGGCGAGCGAGCGCGTGCCGGTGGAGGGCGTGAAGCTCAGCGCTCAGATGAAGCGCGACCTGGTGAACCGCCTGGCGATCAACATCGAACAGCAGCGCATCCGCTACCCGTGCATCGAGCAGCTCTTGGGGGAGCTGAAGGCCTACGCCTACGAGCGCGCCAAGAGCGGCGCCCTGCGGACGGCCGCGCCGTCCGGCTCCTACGACGATTGCGTCATCGCTCTGGCGCTCTGCGTCCACGGCCTGGACGCCTACGGTCCCGGCGAGCGCCTAGAGCCGGAGCGCTATGCCGCGATCCGGTGATGCATTCCGCCTCTGGCGCAGTCCCGGCCCGCTTCGCTACAATAGGCGCGCAATCGGTGCCGAAGTGAGGAGTCCCCCATGACCAGTGTCTCCGCGCCGCATCTGAAACAGTCGCTGAAGACGGATGCCGAGATCTCGCGCTTCCTCAAGGAGAACGGCGTCCTGTTCACTCGGTGGCCCACGCCGCCCGCGGTGAAGCCCTTGCTGGGCAGGGGCGTGCTGACGCCCGAAGAGCAGCAGCAGATCATGCAGGCCTACCGGCCGCAGCTGGACGTGGAGCGCAAAGAGCGCGGCTATATCCAGGCGGACATCGTGGTGCTGAGCCCGCAGACGCCGAACCTGGAGGCGATGCTGGCGAAGTTCGATAAGACGCACTATCACGACGATGACGAGGTGCGTTTCATCATTGACGGCGAAGGGACCTTCGGCTTCGAGCCTGAGGGAAAGCCGTCCTTCTCCATCACGGTGACGACGGGCGACTACATCATCGTCCCGGCGAAGACGTGGCACTGGTTCACCCTCACCTCCTCACGCGCCATCAAGGCGATGCGCCTCTTCAAGGACATGAGCGGCTGGACGCCGCACTACAAGCATCCGCCGGCGCAATAGCCATGCGCCAGTGGATCAAAGCGACCTACAGCCTCGCCGCTGACGCGCCCTTCGACGCTGAGAAGAAGGCGAAGGGCATCGCCCACGGGCAGACCACGGACACCTGGACGCCCGTGGCGCGGCAGGACCAGGAGCGCTTGGAGCGGCATCGCGGCGCTGTGCTCGACGTTTCGCCGCTGAGCTTGCAGGGCGGCCTGCACGCGGCCACGCTCACCATCGGCTTTCCGCCGGAGAACACGCAAGGCGATATCGCCACGCTCCTTGTGATGATCTTCGGCAAGGTGAGCCTGGACGGGCGCATCAAGCTGATTGACCTTGAGCTGCCGCCGGGCCTGCTGGCGAGGCTGCCCGGGCCGCGCTTCGGCGTGCCGGGCGTGCGCGCGCGCTTAGGCGTGGAGAGGCGTCCCCTGGCCATGGTCATCTTCAAGCCGTGCGTCGGCCTGCCGCCGGAGGAGCTGGCGCGCATGTTCCGGGAAGCGGCGATAGGCGGCGCAGACCTTGTGAAGGACGATGAGATCCTTCCCGACCTGGACATCTGCCCCACGGAGGCGCGGCTCGCGGCGGTGCAAAAGGCGGCCGCAGAGGTGAAGCGCCAGACGGGGCATACGGCCCTCTACGCCGTTAACCTCACCGGGCCTTCCAGCAAGATCGTCGAGCGGGCGCGCAGTCTTTCCGCCCAGGGGGCAAGCTGCCTCCTCTTCAATGTGCTTGCCTACGGCTACGGCCTGCTCGAAGAGCTTGCCCGCGACCCGAAGGTGGGCATCCCCATCATGGCGCACCCGGCGCTGGCGGGGGCCATCGGCTCCGCGCCGCACCACGGGATCGCCCACAAGATCATCCTCGGCACCTTGATGCGCGCAGGCGGGGCGGACATCGTTCTCTTTCCTTCCAGCTACGGCACTGTGGCCCTTCCCAAGTCCGATACCGACGGCATCCGCGACGCGCTCACTAAGCCCGCCAGCGAAATGAAAGCAGCCTTCCCGGTGCCGTCCGCCGGTATCCACCCAGGGCTTGTGCCCCAGATAGTGGCCGATTACGGGCATGAAGTCATCGTGAACGCTGGAGGCGGCGTCTTCGGCCACCCGAAGGGGCCTGCGGCGGGCGCCATGGCGATCCGGCAGGCGATTGACCTGGCGACGGGCGTTATCAAGGAGAAGCCTCCGGAGCTTGCCGAAGCCCTGCAGGCCTGGGGCCGATGACCTCTCCTGCGCGCAAGGCCGTCGTCTTTTGCGATTTCGACGGCACGATCACGACTGAGGACATGATCGTGAGCGTCTGGCGGCAGTTCGCTCCGCCCGGGTGGGAGGAGGAGGTGCGCGGCATCTACGAGGGGAAGCGCACCCTGAAGGACGGTGTCGCCGCCGTCTTCGCCAAGATACCGAGCGCGAAGCGGGACGAGATCATCGCCCACGTCCGCCGCATCGTGAACTTCCGCCGAGGATTCGCCGGCTTCCTCGACTTCTGCGCCGCATCCGGCATTGATTTCACCGTCTGCTCCGGCGGCATTGACTTCTTCGTGGAGCCGGTGGTGGCTCCCTACCAGGAGCGTATCAAGAGGCTGTACCTGATCCCCGCGGACCTTTCCGGGCGGAACATCCGCCTGCGGCACACGATGACGTGCGGCAGCTGCGGCCTCTGCAAGGCGATGGCGATGGACGAGCACCCAGGGGTCTTCAAGATCCTCATCGGCGATAGCCTCACGGACGTGCACGGCGCGGAGAAGGCCGACCTGGTCTTCGCGCGGGCGAAGCTGAAGGAGATCCTCACGGAGCGAAAGCGGCCCTTCGAGCCGTATGAGAGCTTCGATGAGATACGCGAGACGCTGACGGCGAAATATCCGCAGCTCATACGAAAGGGTGCGTGACGCCTTGACCGCATGTGTTCAGCGCAGGATGATAGCCCCATGGGAAGGCTGAGCGAACTTGATGCCGAGCGCGCCGTGGCGGCGCTGCTCCAGCATGCGCGGGACTTTCACGCCAAGGGCTGGATGTGGGGCACCGCGGGCAATCTCTCCGTCAAGCTGAACGATAGCCCGCTGACCATCGCGATCTCAGGGAGCGGCGCGAGCAAGGGTGAGATGCAGTACGCCGACCTGGCGGTCCTGCCCGCAGGCGAGCGCGCGAAGCTCAAGTGGCTGGGCGAAGGCGCGCGGAAGCCCTCGGCGGAGACGATAATCCACCAGGCCGTCTACGAGAGGCTGCCGGACATCGGCGCCGTCTACCACGTGCACACCGTCGCCTCCACGGCGCTCTCGTTGGAGGCGGCCAAGCTCGGCTCGCTCGCGTACATAGACGTGAAGAACCTTGAAATGCTCAAGGGCTGGGACATCCCCTGGCGCGGCGGCACGATCACCGCCGCCATCCCGGTGATTCCCAATCACGAGCGGATGGACGTGCTGGCCCAGGGCTTCGCGAAGCTCATCGGCAAGGGGCTGAGCGCGCCCATCATCGTTGCGGCGGGGCACGGCATCACCGTCTGGGGCAAGACGCCGGAAGAGACGCGCAACCGCATCGAGATCGCGGAGTTCATCTTCCACACGCTCTGGGAGCAGGCGAAGGCGAAGCTTCGCGCCAAGAACTTCGCCCTGCGCGGGACGGCGCGCAAGCGCTAGCGCGGGCGGAAGCTGCGGCGGCGAGGCCTGCCGTAGCGCGAAAAGCCCTGGCTGCCGAGGGGTCGCTGCTGTGGCTGGCCCTGGGGCCGCTGCTGCGGCTGCTGGAACTGTCTCGGTTGCTGCTGGCGCTGCTGCGCCGGCTCAGGCAGAGGCGGCGGCGCGGTGACGGAGACGCCGTAGCGCGAGCTTTCGCCCACAGGCACGCGGTGCCGGATGAGTTGTTCGATATCGCGGAGGTACGGACGCTCGTCCGCCGAGCAGAACGAGGTCGCGTTGCCGCTTGCCCCGGCGCGCGCCGTCCGGCCGATGCGGTGGACGTAGCTCTCCGGCTCGTTGGGCAGATCGTAGTTCACCACGTGGGAGATGCCCTCCACGTCTATGCCGCGCGCGGCGATGTCCGTGGCCACCAGGACGCGGTTGCGCCCGGCGCGGAAGTTCTCCAGGGCGCGGAGGCGCGCTCCCTGGGACTTGTTGCCGTGGATGGCCTCCGCCGTCACGCCGTCGTCCCGCAGCATGCGGACGACCTTATCCGCCCCGTGCTTGGTGCGCACGAAGACGAGGGTGAGGGCTTGCGAGTCGCTTTTCAGGATGGCGGCAAGCAGGCGCCGCTTCTCTTTCTGGTCCACAAAGAGCACCTGCTCCTTGACCTGCGGCACGGTGGAGGCGACGGGCGTCACCGTCACGGTCACCGGGTTCACCAGGATGGTGCGGGCCAGGTCGGCGATGGGCGGCGGCATCGTGGCGGAGAACATGAGGGTCTGGCGCTGCTTGGGCAGAGCCTGGATGACCTTGCGGATGTCATTGATGAAGCCCATGTCCAGCATGCGGTCGGCTTCATCCAGGACAAAGAATTCGATCTGCTCCAAGGAGACAAGGCGCTGGCCCATGAGATCGAGGAGGCGGCCCGGCGTGGCAACGAGGACGTCCACGCGGCGCGAGAGGTCCTGTACCTGGGGCTGCTGGCTCACGCCGCCGAAGATGGCGGTGGTCTTGAACTCCAGGAAGCGCCCGTAGGAGCGGAAGCTATCGCGGATCTGGGCGGCAAGCTCGCGGGTGGGCGCAAGGACCAGCACCCGGGGGCGATGCGGCTCCGCGCGGCGGCGCGCGGCGGCCAGGTGCTGCAGGATCGGCAGCGCGAAGGCGGCCGTCTTGCCCGTGCCCGTCTGGGCGCAGCCCATAAGGTCGCGCCGCTGAAGCAGGTGCGGGATAGCCTGCGCCTGGATTGGCGTAGGCGTCTCGTACCCTTCGGCATCGAGGGCGCGCTGCAGCGGCGGTATGAGGTCGAGATCGGAAAAGGACGAGGTCTGAATCGAAGTGCTCTTTCGCGGGCCTCAAGGCAAAGCGTGGCCTGGGCCCTGGTGTATTGGTTGGACGGCTGACTGCGCGACCACGAACTCGCGGCTTGGCTGGGCTGGATGGCCCGGGAGAGGCAAGAGAGTGGAAGTGAGGATCAGAACCATCTAACAAAACAAGTATACCGCAAACGGAGGGAATCCGCTACGGCTTCGGCAGACCGCCTGGAGTCACTGGGACGAATAGCCGCCGTCCACCACCAGGACATGCCCGGTGACGAAGGCCGCCTGATCAGAGGCGAGGTAGAGCGCTGCGTTGGCGATGTCTTCCGGCCCGGCGAAGCGCCCTATGGGGATGTTGGTCATAACGCGGGTCATATATTTCTCTTGCTGCGCCTCATTGAGGCCGGAGCGCACGCCGCGCCCCAGGGGCGTGTCAATGTAGCCGGGCGCGATGGCGTTGACGCGGATGTTGTCCTTGGCATACTGGAGGGCCCAAGCCTTGGTGAGGCCCACGATGCCCGCCTTCGCCGCGCTGTAGGCCTGGTTGCCGCGCCCCATGCCGATGACTCCCGCCAGGGACGACGTGTTCACGATGGCGCCGCCGCCAGCCTTCTTGATCTCCGGTAGCGCCGCCTGAGCGAAGAGCATCACGCCCTTCAGGTTGATGTTCATCACTTGCTGCCAGTCCTCTTCCGTCAGGCCGTCCAGCGCCGTTCCCTGAACGCTGCCGGGGATGCCCGCATTGTTGAAGAGGATGTGGACTGCGCCGAAGCGAGCCGCCGTCTCCCTCACTGCCCGCTGGGCCTCTGCCTTGGAGTCCACGCTGGCCTGAATGAAGACGGCCTGACCGCCTGCCGCGCGAACCAGGGCCGACGTCTCCTCGCCGCCCTCTCGGTTCACATCCACGGCGGCGATCGAGGCCCCTTCGCGGGCAAAGATGAGGCAGGATGCCCGCCCCACGCCCGAAGCGGCTCCAGTGATAATCGCAACTCGATTGGGTAGGCGCATAGTCGAGAGATGAGTATAACGGTCACAGCGACTGTGCGACATGAAAAGAGGCCCTGGCAGGGGGCTGCCAGGGCCTCTTCCTCTCCCCCTTGATGGGGTGGTTGAGTGGCTGTATTAGGTGCCTCGGCGACTCTATCGCGCTGTTCTACGTGGATGGTAGGTTCCTCGACTTTTACGAGCATGCGTCTTCAGATGGATATTCTTGGGCCGAACGGCCCATTTCCAGATATGGGCCAGCCGTGAGTTTCTCCTTCTGTACAACAGAAGGGAAATCTCTCCTTCAAAAAGCGAAATGGTTTGACGAGGCAGGCCTTGGGACAGATAATCGCTTGACTCCACCCTACCTACTGTAAGGTTGCAGCGCCTTGGCCACGCCGTACTATCGAATAGCCACACTGTTCGCAGCGCTTGCCGCTATTCTGCCGGCGATGACACCGGCAGCCCTTTCCGCCCAGGCCGAAGGCGGGGCGACGTTCAGTCGTCCTGTTCCCAATCGCGCGCCGCCGGGCTTTCCCGGCCTCTACTGCATGATGGCCTTTTACCGCCAGGAGTCGCCGATTCATCGGTGGAAGGTTTACCAGCGGATCCCATCAACCGGCCCGGTAGGCCTCAAATTGACCACGGTCTCGGAGAATAGAGACGAGCGAGGCTCGATCACCGCAACCTTGCGGGACGATGTGGGGCTGAAGACCATCACCGTGGTTCATGATGGCATCGGCGAGCGGACGCAAACGCTCAGTCTTTCGCTCACGCCTGGAAAGGTCTACGAGCTCGTGCTGGAGCGCCGGGAGCCGGCGGTTCCTCCACCGCTCCACCATTACCGCCTCACGCCGCTCTTCCCCGGCCTTGAGCTCGGCTGGAGCGATTCCCTGCAATCCCTGGAGCCCGTCTCAAGCTGGTCCTTCAACTCTGACGATGATGAGACTGCGCGCCTTCGCCTCTTCGTTGACTCCCCGCCTCCCTTCAACGTTCCCCAGGCCACTCAGGTCGTCTATTCTATCGCTCGCCCCACCGGAGGCCTGCTCATCCGGGACATGACTGTCACGTCCCTCCCTGCGGAGATCGCCGTGCCGCCGGATGTCTCTCCTGCCAAGATCATCAATCTGCGCGCCAACGGCCATTTCCGCATGGAGAAGATCAGCGGCTCCGATCGCGGCCTGTACGCCACGCCCTGCCTCCCTCAGCCGGGGCACAGCGTGCCTCCGGGTCCGGTCTCCGCCCAGCGCGTGCCGCCGGGCGGTCAGGTCCTCGGCCCCGGCCCTGGAGGGCTGGTGATCGCGGGGCAGGATCAGAGTGCGGACGATGGCGATAGTGTTCCGATGGCGCTCATCGTCGGCGGCTCGCTCGCGGTCCTGCTGGCCTTCTTCGGCGCATGGATGTACTTCACCCGCCGGACTACCGTCGCCATCCAAGCGAGCGCAGGCACAGCCGCGACCGTGGCAACCCCTCCTTCGGCAACGAGCGCCACCATTGTGCAAACGGGGCCTGAGCGTTCGCTCTCCAGCGGAGCCTCGCCCTCGACGCAGATGATTGGAACCGTGACGCCCAGCATACCCGTTCCTGAAGCGCCTCCCAGCCTGGAGCCGCCTGCCCTTCCCAGAGCCGCAGTCCCTGACGCCGAACTGACAAAGGCGCCGCCCAGCGGCCTCTCCATGCGTGAGGTGGAGGTCGTCAACCTCATCGCTAAGGGCTACACCAACAAGCAGATCGCTCAGGAGCTCTCCATCAGTGACGCCACGGCCAAGCGCCACATCGAAAACATCCTTCGGAAGCTGGGCCTCTCCTCGCGCACCCAGGTGGCCATCTGGGCCACCCAGAACGGCTATGGCGACGGCGGCAAGCCAAAGCTGGGCGCCTAGAACGCCTTCACCGCTGGCAATCCGCTAGTAATCCGCCTTAAATCCTGCTCTCGCGCGTGCGCGAACATCTTGACTGCCGGTTTACTGCTGGCGCGATGTGGCTCGGGAGGACCCGGTGGACGTCTTTGGGCTTTTGCGCGACCTTGCTGCGATCCGTGAAGCCGTCTGGATCGTCGGCTATGAGGGCGGCTTGGTGAGCGAGAACGTGCCGGAAGGCCTCCGTCCGCCCACGATGGAGGGCGCGAGCATCACCGTAAACGATCGCAAGTATCGCAGGCGGCGCAGGCTCCGGCTATTGTCCGCTCAGCGGTTCGCCTGCGGCACGTTCGTCACGCCCTTCATCAGGGTCGTCGGCACATCCTTGATGAGCTGCTCGATGGTCCAGGGCTTCGCCTGCCAGATCTCATGCGGGCGGCGCATCAGCTCCGGCAGGCCGATGTTCGACCCGGCGGCGTGGAAGACCTGCCCGTTGATTTCCTTCGCGAACTCTGTGCACAGGTAGGCGGTCAAAGTCGCGATATCGTCCGGCGGCGCGGGCCGGTGGTGCGCCGTGGAGACCTCCGTAGCGGAGATGATGGGATGCTTCAGGTGGGCCCGCGCCACGCGGATCGCATCGTCCGTCAGCCGCGAGGTCGTCGCCCCTGGGCAGATTGTGTTCACCGTCACGCCGTATGGCCCCAGCTCCATCGCGGCGACGTTCGAAAAGCCGATGATGCCGATCTGCGCCGCGGCGTAGGCGACGCGCCGCGTCATGGTCACCAGGCCCATGCTGGAGGCCAGGTTGATGATGCGCCCCGAGCCTTGCTTCACCATCTGCCGCGCCGCGTGCTGCGTGCAATAGAGCTTGCCCGTCAGCATCACGTCAATCAGCATGTCCAGGTCTTCTTGCGCGCATTCCGTCAGCAGCTTCGGCCTGGCGGCGCCGAAGCTGCTCACCAGGATGTCTATGCGCCCGTAGCGCTTCACCACGCCCTCGATGAGCCGCTTCGATGCCGCGTAGCTCGAAGCGTCCGAATAGTCGGCGATGGCCGCGCCCTTCCGCGACCTGATCGCCCTGACGGCGCTATCGGCGGGCGCGCGCGATGTCCCCGTGCCGTCGAGTCTAGCGCCGTTGTCGTTCACCACCACCGTCGCGCCCTCATCGGCAAGGCGCATCGCGATCGCGCGCCCGATGCCGCGCCCGCCTCCGGTAACGACCGCTATTTTGTCGGCGAGATAGTGAGCCATGGGGACTCGTAGGGCGCGGGGCACGCGCCCTATACCTTCAGCGGCGGCGCGGGATTCGGCACACCCTGCAGCACCGTCTTCGGCATCGCCTCGATCAGCTCCTCCATCGTCCAGTGGCCGTTCTTGTAGATGTTCTTGGAGAGCGACCAGTGCTCCGCCCGGCTGATGTGCGGCCCGGCCACGTAGAAGACCTGGCCGTTGATGCTCTTGGCCGCATCCGTGCAGAGGTAGGCGGCGAAGGTGGCGCAGTCCTCCGCCGGGTTCGGCGTCAGGAAGGCCGTGCCCCGCTCCGTCGGCGCGATGATGGGGTTGTTCAGCTCCAGCTTCGCCAGCCGCATCGCCTCTCGGATGAGCCGCGATTCCGTCGCTCCCGGGCAGATCGTGTTCACCGTCATGCCCAGCGGCCCAAGCTCCACCGCGGCCACGTTCGAGAAGCCGATGATGCCCACCTGTGCCGCGCCGTAGGCCACCCGGCGCGTCATGCGGATGAGCCCGATGTTCGAAGCGATGTTCACGATGCTTCCCGTTTGCTGCTTCGCCATCACGGCGGCCGCATGGCGGGTCGTGTAGAGCTTCCCTTTCAGCATCACGTCAATCAGGATGTCCAGGTCTTCCTGCGAGCAATCGAGCAGCAGCTTGGGGCGCGCATTGCCGACGCTGTTGACCAGGATATCCAAGCGCCCATACGTCATCACCGCCAGGTCTATGGGCCGTTTGGCCTGCGCGTAATCGGAGACGTCCGAATAGTCGGCGATGGCCTCGCCCCTGCTCTTCTTGATCTCCTTCACCACGCCGTCGGCGAACTCTTTGGAGCGGCCCGTGCCGTCCAGCTCCGCGCCGATGTCCGTGACGACGACCTTTGCCCCCTGGCGCGCAAGCTCCAGCGCCACCGCCTTGCCGATGCCTCGCCCGCCGCCCGTCACCACCGCCACCTTGCCCTTCAGATGTGCAGGCATACGCGCCTCCTCTTTCGTATTTCTTCTTCGCCAGCCCCTCGGCATGCGTGGCCGATGTCGCCACCCACTTCTTCAGCGCCGCGTCGCTCTTGTAGCCCGGCGGCGCCACGTAGACGTTTCCCTTCATCGGCCTGCCGGTAAAGTCCATAGGCCTGATATGTGGCTGCTGTAGCGCCGCCTCCGCGTCCTTCGGGTCCAGGCGCAGCAGCAGGTCGTCCTTGATGACGCCCACCGCCATCTTCCCCTGCACCATGAAGGCCACGCCGCCGAACATCTCCTTCATCGTCACATCGCGCCGTCCCGCCAGCGCCTTCCCGATCCGTTCCGCCAGCTTCGCGTTGTAGGCCACGCTACATCCCCTTCGGCGGCTTCATGCCGTGCGCTTTGCACCACTCGCTGTACTCCGGCACCTTCTCGCCCACGACGTATAAGAAGTAATAGGCGCCCGCATCGCCCAGGAACTTGAACTGCTTCCGCAGGTCCTTCACCGTCGCATCGAAGCTTCCGTGGGAGCGCAGGTATTTTTGAAAGTTGCCGTGCTTTTGCTCCAGAGCCACCATCGCCTGGGGGTTCCCGATGATCGCCTCGATCTTCCTCCGGTTGCGGATGAGCTGCGTATCGTTGCTCAGGGCGTCCACCTGGGTCGGCCCCAGCGTGGAGACCTTCACCGCGTCAAAGCCCTTGAACGCCTCGCGCGTCCCTGGCCACTTCTTCTCCACCACCTGCCAGGAGATGCCCGTCTGGAAGACCGCCTTGCTCATCACCTCCAGGTAGTCGCCCAGCGCCTTGGGCTTGATCCGCTTCGGGGCCATGTGTTCCGTTGTCGGCATCCTCGCCTCCACCGCAAAGTGCGCCGAGTATAGGGAGGTCGTGATAGGGCGTCAAACCCGAGGGCGCGGCCTGCGCTCCGCGCTACCCATTTCCGGTTTGACACTCCGTAGTTGCGGGGCTATTCTACCCCCGCAGGTGAGGCGGCCCGAAAGAGGCAATCACGGGCCGCGCGCTTCCCTAAGGCAGAAAGGTTCGCAGCGGATGAAGTTCGGCTTCTTTCTGATGCCTTGCCGCCGCCCGGAAGAGAACCCGGCCCTGGGCTATCAGCATGACCTGGAGTTCGTCCAGTACGTCGAGTCCCTGGGCTTCGATGAAGTCTGGGTCGGCGAGCACCACAGCGGCGGCTGGGAGCCCATCCCCGCGCCCGACCTCTTCATCGCCGCAGCCGCCGAGCGCACCAAGCGCATCAAGCTCGGCACCGGCGTCGTCAGCCTCGCCTTTCATGACCCCTTCGAAGTCGCCGAGCGCATGGCCTTCCTCGATCAGCTCACCATGGGGCGCATCCTCTTCGGCGTCGGCCCCGGCGTCCAGCCCACGGACGTCAAGATGTTCGATATCCCCTATGAGAAGCTGCGTCCCCGCATGGATGAGGCCCTCGATATCATCCTCAAGCTCTACCATGCCGATGGCCCGATTTCCTACGAAGGACAGTTCTGGAGCTACAAGGATCGCGAGATCCAGGTGAAGCCCTTCCAGCGGCCGCACATGCCCATCGCCGTGGCGAGCACCGGCCGCCCCCACAGCATCGAAGTCACGGGCCAACACGGCCTGTTCATGCTCTCGGCCGCCTTCCAGAGTCCCGCCTCTCCCGATCAGCTGCGCAAGCAGTGGGAATCCCTGGAGCAGCACGCCAGGCTCCACCGCAAAACCGTCCGTCGCGAAGACTGGCGCATCGCCCAGTACCTCTACATCGCCGAGACGAAGAAGAAGGCCTACGACGATGTGGCCGAAGGCGCCATGCGCGAGCTGCGCGACTACTTCTTCCACCTGGGCGTCAAGCCCGGTTATGAAGCCTTCGTCGGCCAGCCCGCCGAGGAGATCACCTTCGATCAGGCCCTGGCCAAGCGCGGCTGGGTCATCGGCGATCCCGACGACTGCATACGCTGGATGGAGGACGCCCAGCAGCGCTCCGGCGGCTTCGGCGGCTTCCTCATCGTCGCCACGGAATGGACCAGCCGGGAGAACTGGCGCAAGTGCCTGGAGCTCTTCGCCAAGTATGTGATGCCGGAGATCAATCGCACGAACCGCGGACTCAAGCGTTCCTGGCAACAGATGCTCAAAGATTCGGCGGCCAACGCGCTGCCTGCCCCCTACGGGCCCGGACCCAAGGTGGGCGGATAGGAGAGAGACATGACGACTGTGACAGCGGCGACGAAGAAAGAGACGGTACAGCTGGGCGCCCTCAAGGTGAACCTGGTCAAGGGCGGCAAGGGCAATCCCCTCCTCGTCCTGCACCGGGATTTCGGCAGCCCCGGCTGGGTGCCGTTCATAGAGGAGCTGGCGGCCAAGCATACCGTCTACCTGCCCTCGCATCCCGGCTTTGACGGTTCGGAAGTCCCGCAATGGGCGCGCACCGTCCGCGATCTCGCCGCCCTGCACATCTGGCTCTTGAGCGAGTTGAAGCTCACCGGCGTTGACGTCCTCGGCCTCGGCTTCGGCGGGTGGATCGCTGCGGAGATGGCCACCATGGACCACAAGCTCTTCCGCAAGATGGCCCTCGTCGCTCCCATGGGCGTCCAGCCCAAGGAGGGCGAGATTTATGACCAGTTCCTCGTCAGCCCCCTGGAATACATCCAGGCGAGCTTCCACGTTACGACTAAGGCGAACCAGCAGTGGGGCAGCCAGCCCACCGTTGACCAGCTCGAGATCTGGGAGATCAACCGCGAGATGACCACCCGCGTCGCCTGGAAGCCCTACATGTTCGATCAATCGCTCCCGCACCTGCTCCCCGGGGTGAAGACGCCTACCCTGCTCGTCTGGGGCAAGGAAGACAAGATCGTTCCCGCCGCCTGCGCCAAGCAATATCAGCAGGGCATTCCCGGCGCTCGCCTGGAGACCATCGCGGGCGCGGGCCACTGCGTTGAGTACGAAAAGCCCAAAGAGCTGGCCAAGCTCGTCAGCGAATTCCTGGTCTAAACGGACGCGGCGAACAGGGAGGGTGTGCCATGCATCTGATGTACTTCACGGAACAGCCCATGAATGCCTATCCGGAGGCGGAGGCGCGCAAGTTCGGCTACTCCTCAACGCTCTTCTCCAACCGCCATTTCGATCCGAAAGAGGCCAGCCGCCTCTATAACGAGCGCCTGGAAGAGTACCTCTACGCGGAAGAAGTCGGCGTGGACGGCATCATGCTGAACGAGCACCACAACGCGCCCTTCTGCATGCAGGCCAAGATCAACATGTACGCCTCCATCCTGGCCGCTATGACCAAGCGCGTGAAGCTCGTCCTCCTGGGCAACCCGCTTCCAGTCTCGGATAATCCTGTCCGCCTCGCTGAAGAGATCGGCATGATAGACCTCATCTCCAAGGGCCGCCTCGTCTCCGGATTTGTGCGCGGCGCTGGCATGGAGCAGGTCGCCACCAACGCCAATCCCGCCTATAACCGCGAGCGCTTTGAGGAGGCCCACGACCTGCTCGTGAAGGCCTGGACCGTTCCCGGTCCCTGGCGCTGGGAGGGCAACCACTACCAGATGCGCGTCGTCAATCAGTGGGTCGTCCCCATGCAGAAGCCCCATCCGCGCATCTGGATCCCCGGCATCGCCAGCATGGAGACCGTCGTCTGGTCCGCCGAGCATCGCTATCCCTATATCGCGCTCAACACCACGCTGGAGGCCACCAAGGCCATCTGGAAAGTCTACGATGATGCTGCGGCCCGCGTCGGCTACACGGCGGGCCCGGAGCAGCGCGGCTACCTCATCCGCTGCCACGTCCAGGACACGGAGGCCAAGGCCCACGAAGGCGGCCGCCAGTTCATGTGGATGCAGGGCGAATTCCTCGGCCTCGCCCATCCCTACTGGGCCGCGCCCTCCGGCTATAGCTCCCCCTCCTCGCGCCGCCAGCGCCTCAGCATGCAGCGCCCCCAAGCGCCGCCCTATGAAAAACAGCTCGAAACCCTCCAGATCATCGCCGGCACGCCAGACCAGGTGGTCAAAAAGCTCCGCATGCTCTTGGAGCAGGCGCGACCCTCCATCCTCGCCCTCTGGGCCAACGATGGCGGCGTCAACCACAAGGATTCCATGAACTGCATCCGCCTCCTGGGACAAGAGGTCATGCCCGCCCTCCGGCAGATCGGCAAGGAGCTGGGCCTCAACAGCCCCTTCGAGTCGAACACGCCCGTGAGCCTGGCCTTCACGCCCAAGGAGCAGCTCAAGCCTGCCGGGGTGTCTGCCTAGCATCGCTCGGCATCCGCTTCTGTCGTGATGACGCGATGATGAATCGGCGTATAATCGCCCGTGGCCCTGATATGCCATTCTGCGAAGGACTGGTGAGCGCGCTATGCATCTGATGTACTTCACCGAGCAGCCCTACGGCACCTACGCCAGGGAAGAGGCCGAAAAGTTCGGCTATTCCACCGTCCTCTTCTCCAACAAACACTTCGACCCGCAAGAGGCCAGCCGCCTCTACAACGAGCGAGTGGAAGAGTACCTCTACGCCGAGCAGATGGGCGTGGACGGCATCATGCTCAATGAGCACCACAACGCCCCCTATTGTATGCAGGCCAAGATCAACATCTACGCCGCTATCCTGGCCGCCATGACCAAGCGCGTGAAGCTCGTCCTCCTGGGAAATCCCCTGCCGCTCTCCGATAATCCCATCCGCCTCGCCGAAGAGCTCGGCATGATAGACCTCATCTCCAAAGGCCGCCTTGTCTCAGGCATCGTCCGCGGCTCCGGCGGTGAGCAGCTCGCCACCAACGCCAATCCCGCCTACAACCGCGAGCGCTTTGAAGAGGCCCACGACCTCCTCGTCAAGTCTTGGACACAGCCCGGCCCCTGGCGCTGGGAGGGCAACCACTACCAGATGCGCGTCGTCAATCAGTGGGTGATGCCCTACCAAAGGCCGCATCCGCGTATCTGGGTCCCCGGCATCTTCAGCACGGAGACCGTCGTCTGGTCCGCCGAGCATCGCTATCCGTACATCGCCCTCAACACCACCCTGGAAGCCACCAAGGCCCTCTGGAAAATTTACGATGATGCCGCGGCGCGCGTCGGCTACACCGCAGGCCCGGAGCAGCGCGGCTACCTTATCCGCTGCCACGTCCAGGACACTGAGGCCAAGGCCCACGATGGCGGCAGGCAGTTCATGTGGATGCAGGGCGAGTTCCTGGGGAAATCGCATCCCTACTGGACCATGCCCTCCGGCTACGGCTCGCCCTCCACACGCAAACAGCGCCTCGGCGCCAAGCGTCCCGCCGCGCCGCCCTACGAGCAGCAGCTCGAGACCCTGCAGATCATCGCCGGCACGCCCGACCAGGTCGTCAAGAAGCTCCGCATCATCATGGAGCAGACACGCCCCTCCATCCTCGCCCTCTGGGCCAACGATGGCGGCGTCAGCCACAAAGACTCCATGAACTGCATCAAGCTCCTGGGGCAAGAGGTCATGCCCGCCCTTCGGCAGATCGGCAAAGAGTTGGGCCTCAACAGCCCCTTCGAGGCAAACACGCCCGTGAGCCTGGCCTACACGCCCAAGGAACAGCTCAAGCCCGCCATGGCCTCCGTCTAGTCCGTTCGCTTTCAGCGATGGCGGGGCGACCTTGCAAGGTCGCCCGCGCTGGTTCGTCTCTTGTCGCTCATCCCGTGTGCCTCGGGTCGCCCATGCGCTCTTGTCCCACCGTATAATGCCGCTCATGGAGCACAAGTCCTCCTCGACGCCTGCGACCTACTATGCCAAGCCCGATCGCGACCTCGCGCTGGAGGGCTTGCGCGATGAGATCACGCCGAGCGATACACATTTCCTCCTTCGCCACTCCGATTTGCCGAAAGACTTCGATGCTGCCGCGTGGCGGCTCACCGTCGCGGGCCTGGTGAAAAGGCCTCTCAGCCTCTCCTTGCGCGAACTCATGTCCCGCCCGAAGGTCACCATGACTGTCACGCTGGAGTGTGTCGGCAACGGGCGGCAGACGAAGGACAAGCCGCGACGGCTCGGCATGGTCGGCAACGCCCAGTGGACGGGCAGGCCGCTCGGCGGCCTCTTGCGCGAAGCCGGCGTGGACAGGCGCGCCGTCGAGATCGTCTTCACCGGCTTTGATCTTCGCATCCGCGATGGCAAGAACCAGCCCTACTACAGCAGCCTCGCGGTTGCCGACGCCATGCGCGACGATATGCTCCTGGCCTACGGCATGGACGGCGAACCTCTGCCTGAAGATCACGGGTACCCCTTGCGCTTGGTCGTTCCCGGCTGGTTCGGCATGTACAGCGTCCGCTGGCTCGAGCGCATCGAGGCCGTCGGCGAGCCTGCCGATGAAAAGGCGAAGTACGGCGGCTGGTTCGTCCCCGATACCTACCAACCGGCGCGCGCCTTGATGATTCCCCCAGGCCCGTTCGATGAGGCGAGCGGCGCCTATCGCGTCAAGGCCGGGCCTGTCGTCCTCGCGGGCCGCGCCTGGGGCGGCCGCTTCGGCCTCAGGAGCGCCGAAGTCAGCGTAGACGCCGGCGCCACCTGGCATCCTGTGCGGCTTGAGCATCGCGATGGCTCGCCCTTCGGCTGGCGCTCTTGGAGCTTCGAATGGCCCGCCTCTCCCGGGAGACACGCCATCTACGTTCGCGCCGCTGACCTGCAAGGCGCCGTCCAGCCGATGACTGCCGAAGGCGCAGGCAAGACTGCCGCCCAGCGCGTGGATATCGTTGCGGTATAACCGCCGCCATGCCTGCCATCGCCATCAACGGCTGCGCCATCCACTATGAGCTCCTCGGCACCGGGCCGTCCCTCGTCCTCACGCCCGGCGGCCGCGGCGGCATGGACTTCGTCCGTCCCCTTGCCCAAAGGCTCGCCGCACGGCATCGCGTCCTCATCTGGGATCGCCGCAACTGCGGCAAGTCCGACCTCTGGTTCGGCGCATCGCCCTCCGAGCAGGAAATCTGGGCCGACGACCTTGCCTATCTCCTCCGTGCCCTGGACCTTGCTCCTGCCGTCGTCACCGGCGGCTCCGCCGGCGCGCGACTCTCCCTGGTGACGGCTCTCCGCCACCCGGAGGTCGTTCGCGCACTCGCCTTGTGGTCCGTCTCCGGCGGCCCCTACGCATGCCAGGTCCTGGGCTATGACTACCACGTCCCCTTCATCAAGGCCGCCGAGGCCGGCGGCATGGAGGCCGTCGCCAAGACACCCTTCTTCGCCGAGCGCATCGCCATGAACTCCGGCAATCGCGCGCGCCTCCTGGCGGTGAACCCCGCCGACTTCATCGGCGTCATACATCGGTGGAACACCTTCTTCTACCATCGCCACGATTGCCCCGTCATCGGCATCACCCACCAGGAGCTTGCCACCGTCCTCGCGCCCACCCTCGTCTTCGCAGGCAACGACGATATCCATCCCGCCTCCGCCTCGGACGCCATCGCCAGAGCATGTCCCAACGTCACGGCCGCGCCTCCGGCCTGGTCGCGAGAAGAGTTCACTGCCAAGATCACAGGCGTCGTCCCCGGCGGCGTCATGTCCCTCTGGGAGCGCGTCGCCCCAACCGTCCTGGCCTTCACCGCAAAGCTGAAGTAGGTCGGCGAGCGGACGCTCCATTACCGTTTGAACTCACCACGCCCCAAGCCGTACAATTGCTCTTCCCGGAGGTAACCACATGCTCTTCAAGCGGATGTGGCGTGTCATCAAGCTCGACAAAAACATCTATAACGAGATCCTGCAGGACCCCTATAGCGGTGCGCAGGCCGTCACCATCGTCATCCTCGCCACTTTCGCTTCGGTGGTGGGCTTCCTCGGCAGCTTCGCCGCAGGCAACATCTTCAAGAGCGGAACGTACAGCGACGCCGTCTTCTACGCCCTAGTCTTCATGCCGGTACTCTGGCTCGTCCAGGGCGGCCTGGCCTACGTCTTCAGCCGGGTCTCCAACAGCGCTAGCGGACGCCAGGTCACCGCAGGGCAGCTCCGTACCGTTATCGCCTACTCCGCCGCCCCCGCCGTCGCCCTCGTCTTCGCAGGCATCCCGCTGGTCGGTGCGCTCATTGCCTTGATGGTCGTCATCTGGCTCGTCGTCACCATGAGCAACGCCCTCACTCTCACCATGCAGATATCCTTTTCGCGCGCCCTGATGTTCGTCTTCCCCGGCTTCGCCCTCCGCTTCGTCCTCGCCCTCTGACTCGCCCTACTGTTGCCTTCTTTTTGTAAGCAAGGCCTCGTTCCGCGCTTCGATCATTCCTGGGTGTACCAGGTCTCCCTGTTCCAGGAACGCCTTCACCTGGTGGTCTAAGAAGCAGACCATCGCCGCATCCAGGTCTTCCTTCGCCAGCCGCGCCACTTCTGCGATGAACGGATACCGAGAGACCTTCGAGGGGTCGAGCTTGTCCGCCAGGAAAAGCGCCTTGTCCATCGCCGTCATTCCGGCGCGGCCCATCGTGTGACAGGCTATGGCGTTCAAGACCTCTTCGTCACCCACGCCGTACTTCTGCTTCAGCACCCAGGCTCCGATCGGCCCGTGCAGAAAGACGGGGAAGGCCTCGTCCAGCCTCGTAACCGGGACGCCGTACCCCCGCGCCTTCGCCAGAAGCTCCGGGGCCTTCACCGTGCGGCAGATATCGTGCGCCAGCGCGGCAAGCTCCGCCTTCGCAGGATCAATTTGATGCGCCCTCGCCAGCGTCACGCACCACTGCCGCACCTCTTCGATGTGCCGCCTCACGCCCTCCGGCAGCGCCGCTACCTCTTTCGTGATTCGCGCCTTCGTCTCCTGCGTTGTCTCCATCCCCAAATCATACGCCATCCCGCCTTCACATCGCCTTCACAAGGCCCGGCTATTCTGATAAATGCCTTATAGGAAGCGAGGTGCCTATGGCTCGCAACCCCAGAGCAGGCTCGCCTGCATCTGGCTGGCGGTAACCGTTGCGAGCGTCGGCGGGTGGTTCCTTCCATCCGCCATCGGCCTCGCCGGCGAAGATGGCGGCTATGCCCTGATATTCTTCTGCGTCGTCCTTGCCGTCACCGCCGCCTGCTCCGCCTCCCTGCGCGACGCGGAGGGAGGCCTCCTGGATGGCCCCGGTGGCACCATCCTCTCTGCCTCAACCATCACCGTCACCTACACCTACGAGCTCAAGCCCTAAGCCGCTGACAGGCAGATGGGAGGGAACCCTCCCTCCCATCTGCCTTCCTCCAAGCCCTGCTCCCTGGACCTCCCCTTCCACTTCTGTTGGAATTGACACCTCTAGGGCCAAAAAGCTATAATTTTTGTTTGTGTGAGGCCCCCTATGTTTACCTATGCCATCGTTCGTTCTGGAAATAAGCAGTACCGCGTCTCCCCCGGCGATACCCTCAACGTCGAGCTCATCGCCGACAAGGAGCCGGGTGACAAGGTCAACCTCGACCAGGTTCTCCTGGTGAGCAACAACGGCGATATCACCGTCGGCAAGCCCTATGTCTCCGGCGCGAAGGTCGTCGCCAAGATTGAAAGCCACGGAAAAGGCGATAAGGTCCTCGTCTACAAGATGAAGCGCAAGGTCCGCTATCGCCGCAAGGTCGGCCACCGCCAGCCCTTCGCCCGCCTCGCCATCGAAAGCATCGAAGTCGGCGGCGCGAGCCTCAAGGCCGCGGCAAAGGCCAAGGGGAAGTAAGCTATGGCACAAAAAAAGGGCGGCGGCACCAGCGCCAACGGTCGCAATAGCCCCGGTCAGCGCCTCGGCGTCAAGGTCTTCGATGGCCAGCCCGTCACCGCAGGCAGCATCATCGTCCGCCAGCGCGGCACCGCCATCCAGCCCGGCCTCAACGTCGGCCTCGCCAGGGACCACAGCCTCTTCGCCCGCGTGGACGGCCTCGTCAAGTTCGACCGCGCCACCAAGTTCCGCAAGCGCGCCAACGTCATGCCCGCGGGACAGGGAGCAGCAAAGTGAAAGCAGACATCCATCCCAGATACGTAGCCGCCCAGGTGCAGTGCGCCTGCGGCCACAAGTGGCTCACCCGCTCCACAACCTCGCTCCTCAAGGTCGAGGTCTGCTCCAAGTGCCACCCCTTCTTCACCGGTGAGCAGCGCATCCTCGATACCGAAGGCCGCGTTGACCGCTTCAAGAAGCGCTACGGCCTCAAATAAGCAGATGCCTCAGCATCGAAAAAGCCCCCGGCAGATCGGGGGCTTTTTTTGTTCCGCCGCCGAGACCGCCAAACAGCCCAAGTTCAACTACGGCGGCCAAGCCGTCATCGAAGGCGTCATGATCCGCGGCCGCACCCACGTCACCGTCGCCGTCCGCAGGCCCAACGGCATGCTCAAGCAGCTCATCGAGCCGCTGCCCAAGCTCTTCACCGGCGGCTGGCGCAAGATCCCCTTCGTCCGCGGCGCCATCGTCCTCGCGGAGACCCTCTCCCTCGGCCTCAAGGCCATCATGTTCTCGGCTGAGGCCGCCCTCGAAGAGGAAGACGCCAAGGAAGAGGTCAAACTCTCCGGCTTCGCCTCCGGCGCCATGCTCACCGTCTCCCTCCTCCTCGCCATCGGCATCTTCTTCATCATCCCCCTCTTCATCAGCAGAGCCTTCGACTCCATTATCGAGAACGACATAGCCGCCAACGTCTTCGAAGGCGTCATTCGCTTCGCCATCTTCATCGCCTACATCTGGCTCATGGGCCGCATGAAAGACATGAAGCGGCTCTTCATGTACCACGGCGCGGAGCACATGACCATCGCCTGCCATGAGCACAACGAGCCCCTCGAGACCCAGAACATCAGGAGATACAAGAAAGAGCACCCCCGCTGCGGCACCGCCTTCCTCCTCACCGTCATGGTCGTCGCCATCATCCTCTTCGCCTTCCTCGGCCGCCCCGATCTCTGGCTCCTCGTCGTCTCGCGCATCGTCCTCATCCCCGTCATCGCCGCCGTCAGCTATGAGATCATCCGCTTCAACGCCGCTCACATAGACAGCACCATCGGCAAGGTCCTCACCTACCCCGGCCTGCTCATGCAGAAGCTCACCACCCAAAAGCCCGACGATCAGCAGATCGAAGTCGCCGTCGCCGCCATGCAGGCCGCCCTCGCCGCAGACGCCAAATCGCCTTCTGCGTAAGGGCACAGGCCATCCGCCCCAGGTTGCCACGCAACCCGATTCCTCCGTCTCCTGTAGGGGCGCAGGGCGTGCGCCCTAGGTTGCGGCGCAACCTAAATCAATCCCCCTAGTTGTCCTTGCAACCCACCCTCTGCTCCCGTAGGGGCTGGCCTTCCCGCAGGGCTCCGATATATCGGAGAGGCCAGCCCTCCCCATGGAGCGCGCCACTGCGCTCTTACCCTCTCCCAGATGTGATTCATCACATCGGCCGGGAGAGCCATTCAGGTGGCATGTGCTCATTCTGATGAGCTACGCTCCTTCTTAGGGCAATAATATACTTGACTCAGCAGCCTTTCCCTGCTAGACTTCTGTTGTACAGAGGAAAACAGGAGACGGCGATGGCAACACCTAAGACTCTTCTTGAAGCGATCCGGCACTTTTCTGACCCTGACACCTGCTTGGACTACATGGTCAAGCTGCGCTGGCCTGATGGCGTCACGTGCCCTTCTTGCCAGAGTAAAGACGTGCGCTTCATTTCGACTCGCCGTCTCTGGGAGTGCAAGACTAAGCATGCCAAGCGGCAATTCTCGGTCAAAGTCGGGACCATCTTTGAGGACAGCCCCATTGGGCTTGATAAATGGCTTGCCGCTATCTGGATGATTGCCAACGCCAAGAATGGCGTCTCCAGCTATGAGATCGCCCGTAGCCTTGGCGTGACTCAAAAGACCGCCTGGTTCATGCTCCATCGCATCCGCTTGGCTATGGAGGGTGACACCGGGATATTCGGAGGCAGAGTTGAAGTGGACGAGACTTTCATCGGCGGGCAGGCCCGATTCATGCACAAGAGCCGTAGAGAGAAGGTCATCAAGGGCGCGACTGGCATGGTGGGTAAGGTTGCGGTGATGGGCCTCTTGGCTCGGCATGGCAAGGATGGATACAGCACAGTCAAGGCCAAGATGATTGCCGACGTGAAGCGGCAGACTCTTCAGCCGATGGTGCGCCACCACATCGAACCCGGCTCCGAGGTCATCACCGATGACTGGACAGGCTATAAGGGCATCAATACCGAATATGTCCACAACATCATCAACCATGCCGAGGCGTATGTGAAGGGGCATGTCCACACCAATGGCGTTGAAAACTTCTGGAGCCTCCTGAAGAGGGCTATCCGAGGCACATATGTAAGCGTCGAGCCGTTCCATCTGTTCAGATACCTCGACGAAGAGGTGTTTCGGTACAACACTCGCGGAGACAAGGACGGCGGCAGATCCCGACAAGTAGCCGGACGGATCGCAGGCAAGCGACTGACCTATGCACAATTGACCGGCGCACCCTCGCCGCTCCCCAATACGACGCCTGCGTAAGCAAGGAAGGGGTAAACGATGGAGAAGCAAGAGACTCCCCGCAAAGGGGAGCAAACGCCGTTTGAAAGATTCGAGCAGATGACCAAGAAAATCGTCTCGACGCCAAAGGCCGAGGCGGACAAACGTGAAAGGCTCCAGAAGGCAAGGCGGTCACAAAGGCGTCCTTAGTGGTACTTCATTGAACTCGGACAGCCCAGCGCGCATGCTTTTCAGCATTTCCACAAAGTCGGTTCGGCGTACAACCGATATTGTTGATCCATCAAAGACCGGGGCCGTCTCTAGCATTTCCTGAGTAATACTTCGAGAATGAAGCCGCCGCGTCCATATGTAGGCATACAAGTCAGCCGCCTGTAGTGGAGGCTCGGATGAGTCCGCATACCCAAACAGCCCTAGGCGTTTCTGTGGGTCTGCGTCGCCCCACGCCTTTGCAAGCTGATTGAATAAATCAACGGCGTAAGCTTCAAGCGACCTATTCCTATCCAAGGTTATATTGAGCTTGGTCCCCGAGGCGATGTGGCGCATTGTATCTTCTAAGAAGCTCCGAAACGCCACAAAATAGGGGCGCTGCGGAGAGCCCGTTCCTTTGAGTGTGAACTCTGACCTGGCTGTGAATTGGCGACTAGTAGGCCCTCCGACCCGATTCAAGTGCACTGTGATTTGTCGGATGATTGCTCCTATGAAGATGCGTCTCTCTTCTTGCGATAACTCTCTAAACGGAGCAACTTCGACAGCAGAACCGACAGGTAAGAGTGCATGGTTTTTGATGACACCCACAAGCCTTCTGATAAAGGCGACTCGCTTCTCAATACTCCAGCCGTGGTACGGACTCCGAGTACTCAACGCCCGTCGGCGGGGGAAGAACTCTTTTGCGTGAAACTCAGGCACACCGTCAAGCGCAACCATCCAGCGTCGGTTGAAGGACTCCCAGGTAGACGGCGCACCGATGTAGCCTGCAATCAGGCAGTAGTCCGGTGCTTCCTCAACACCGCTCTCATCTGCATATGCATCCAACGTTAGCATCGCTGTGAGGTGCAACCCTCGATCATATGGACTGGTTCCAGGCTAGGACGAGGCAATACTATTGCATGCTGGCTTACTGAGGCAAGTAAGTTAATACCCTTCTTAGGAGCTGTGCTAGTCCTCTAGCTACAAGAGGGCACTCACACGTCGAGTCATCGAGATCTGTCCTCAGGCCGGACCTTCGGCCTCGATTTCGCATCGGGAGGTCAGGGGTTAGGTCGTCCCCCTACGTATTCAGCACCGCAGGCGGCGGTATCGTCCTCGGCGGCACGTCCGCCACGATCCCCTTCCCATACAGCGTCGCCAGGCGCTCCTCTGGCAGCTTCAGCAGCCCCCGCAGGATCTCCTCGTTGTGCGCCCCATAGAGCGGCGCCGGCGCCTGGATAACCCCGGGCGACTCCAAAAGCCGCCACGGCATCCCAGGCTGCGGATAGGCCCCCATCTCCGGGTGGGGGATCGTTTGGTAAAAGCCAAGGTCGAAGATATGCGCGTTGCTTACCATTTCCCAGTTCGTCAGCACCGGCGCCGCCGAAATCCCCACCCGCTGCAAGAGCGACGACGCCTCTACATGGTCGTACCGTGCCGACCACTTCTTGATCATGGCGTCCAGCTCATCGTGGTGCCGCCGCCTTCCCTCCACCGTGCGATACCGCTCGTCCTTCAGCTCCGGCGCACCCAGCACATCAGCGAACCGCTGCCATTCCTCATCCGAGCGCACCGTCACCACCATCCACATATCGTCCCCCACAGTGGGATAGCACCCCTGGGGCGCGTAGACCGGATGGCGATTCCCCATCGCCGGGCGCTTCTTCCCGGTGCAGACATACTCCAGGAACGACTCCGCGAAAAAGTTGATCCCGTTCTCCGCCAGCGAAAGGTCCAGGTACTGCCCCTTCCCCGTGCGCTCCCGGTACTCCAGCGCCGCCAGCACCGCCACCGCCGCGTGCGAAGCCGTGATCGGGTCGCAGTAGAACTGCCCGCTGTTGTACGGATAGTCCTCCCCCAGGTAGCCCATCACCGCCGAAAGCCCGCAGGCCGCCTCGATATTGCCGCCGTAGGCCACATAGTCCGCCAGCGCCCCAGTATCGCCAAAGGCCGAGATCGCCGCGTAGATGAGCTGCGGGTTCACCCTGCGCAAGTCTTTATAGCGGATGTTGAAGTTCCGCATCACCCGCAGGCTCGTGTTCTCGATGAACACATCGGAAAGCTCGATGAGCTTCAGGAAGGTCTCGCGGCCCTCCGGCTCGCTCACGTCCAGCGTCAGCGACTTCTTGTTCCGGTGCAGCTTGTTGAAATAGGCCGAGCGGTTGTAGTGGTGCTTCAGCGGCTGGATCCCTGGGTACAGCATATTGCGCCCCTGGGGATTCTTTGGGTCCTCGATCTTGATGACCTCCGCCCCCAGGTCCGCCAGCATGCGTCCCGCGTACGGCCCCGCCCAGTTCCCCGTGATCTCCAGCACCCGCATACCCTCCAGCGGCAACCTCCTTTTGTTCTTTTGCCGGGAAGCGGCCTTCCGCGCTCCTTTTCTCTCCCCTGGCGGGAGAGAAGAAAAGAGAGGGGGATTCCCTGGGCTTGCCCAGTCTTCCACCGACTCTCCCAACACCGGCGCCCGCTTTCGCAGCGAAGGCGGCGATTCGCTCATAAGATATGGATACCCCGGAAAAACCAGCCCCGGCTCGTACGCCACAAGCCACTTCCGCTCCTGCAAGAGCGCCGATGTGCTCAGATCCTTCGCATCCCACACCGGCGCGCACGGGATCCGCAGCTCCTGACCTCGGCGGAAGATGTCGTCCTTCGATTGTCCCAGGCACCACTCCTCCAGGATCACGCGGAATTCGGGATAGTTCTTCCGCCAGCTCGGCTGGTCGGCGAAGCGCGGGTCGTCCATCAGGTCCGGACGGTCAACCAGCAGGAACATCTCCGGCGTATAGCGGTTCACCAGGAACCGCACGAAGCCGTCCTTGCAGCGCGTCACGTCCGTCCCCGTCCGCCGCATCACCTGCCCGTGGTGCGTCCACCGCGCCACCGTCCAGATGTGCGCGGAGAGCAGCGCCTCCAGCGCGGAGACCTCCACGCGCTGTCCCTGGCCCGTCGCCTTCGCCCACCGCAGCGCCGCCAGCGACCCGATCGCCGCCTGCACCCCCGCATGGAAGGCCGCCTGGTCGCACGGGATCATCAAAGGCTCCCGCTCCGGATGCCCTCCGAAATACATATAGCCGCCCATCGCCCAATCAGCGATCTCGCTCCCCTCCCAGTCGCGCCATCTCCCCGTCGGCCCAAAGTGCGTGAGCGAAGTCACCACCAGGGATGGATGCAGCCCCTTCAGCGCTGCATGGCCCAAGCCGCGGCTCGCCATCTCTCCAGGCTGCCCATCCTCCACCACCAAGTTCGCCCCTGCGATCAGCCTCCGCACTCGCTCCGCCTCATCGTTCCTCTCCTGCCGATTCCTATCGCGCACCCCGAGCCTTTCGGGGCTCGATGGGAGAGGTCGGCTTTGCGAGTCTCTCGCTAAGCCGGGAGAGGGTGCTCCTGTCTCAGATGAGGGTACTCCCACATCCGCGATGATCGCCGACTTATTCGCGCACAGAAAATGAAAGAGCCCGCTCTCATCCGGCCTGCCCAGCCTCGTGAGAAACGGCCCCTCTCGACGCAGCGGGTGGCCGCCCGGAGGCTCGAGAAAGATAACCTCTGCCCCCAGGTCAGCCAGAAGCTTCGTGCAATATGCGCCCGCGATCCCCCGGCTCATGTCCAGCACCCGCAGCCCTGCGATTGCGCGCGTATCCATAGCCACCTGCCGCTCCGTAAGCTCCCCGGCCAAAGCGCGCCAAGGGAGTGATGCTTCTTTGACCTCCTCTCCCTTGATGGGAGAGAGCTTGTCCTGAGTCCCTCGAAGGGAGAGGGTGATTTTCCCTGGCTTAAGCACCAGCTTGAGCACGTTCCCCAGGTGACGCAGTATAGCAATGATTCGCCGGATGCACCGCCCAACCTGCTATCATGGTTCCCACACCTTCCCCAGGGAAACTGTTCATGCCCTCCTTTGACATCGTCTCCCGCACCAACCTCGATGAGGTAGACAACGCCATCAACGGCGTCCGGCGCGAGCTGGGCGAACGCTACGATTTCAAGGACACCACGTTCTCCATAGACCGCGATAAGCTCAGCCTCACCCTCGCCACCGCCGATGAGTTCAAGCTGAAACAGCTCAAGGAAGTCTTCGCCAAATACCTGGTGCGCCGAGGCATCGAGCTCGCCGCCCTCGATTTCAAGACCGTCGAGCCGGCGGCCGGCGGCACCGTGCGACAGCCCGCCGTGGTGAAGCAAGGCATCCCCCAGGAGCTGGGCAAGAAGATCGCCAAGGCCGTCAAGGATAGCGGCATCAAAGTCCAGGCCTCCATCCAGGGCGAAGAGCTTCGCGTCACCGGCAAAAAGCGCGACGACCTTCAGTCCGCCATCGCCCTCGTCAAGTCCCTCAAGCTCAATCAGCCCTTGCAATACGTCAACTTCCGCGAATAACCCAAAGCCTTCGCCGAATTGTCGCCGTCGCCCTGCTACTCCTGGAACGAACCGGAAAACGCCCCCTTGCAGTTCCTTCACGACTGATACGCCCCCGCCCTCTGCGGTATGATGCCCTCAGGCCTTTGTGGGGACTTGCCTCAAAAATAGACGTTGCTGGCAACTCACACCTCGTCCCTCGCCCCATCGGGGGAGAGGAACTCGAGAAGCATTCCGATGCTTCCCGAGAGGTGAGGGGGCACAACGACAACTTAATGACTTTTGGGGCAAAGCCCCCTTGTTGAGAGAGGCTGCATGACCCAATCCGGCGATTCGGCTGGCGGGATTCCCATCCACCGCGGCCTCAATGGCGTCTACTTCGACCGCACCCGCGCCTCCTTCATAGATGGCAAGGTCGGCAAGCTCCTCTATCGCGGCTATTCGATAGACGACCTGGCGAACTATTCCACCTTCGAAGAGACGTCCTACCTCCTCCTCCACGGACGCCTGCCCTCCAAGTCCGAGCTCGCTGCCTTCGATGCCGAGCTGAAGGCCGCGCGAGCGATTCCGCCTCAGGTGCTCGATATCATCCGCACCATCAAGCACGCCCACCCCATGGACGTCCTGCGCACCGCCGTCTCTGCCCTGGGCGCCTTCGACCCCGATAACGGCGACAGCTCCATCCCCGCCGCCATTCGCAAGGGCACGCGACTCACCGCGCAGGTCCCCGTCATCATGATGGCCCATCACGCCATCCGGAACGGCCGCGCCCCCGTTGCGCCCAGCAAGACCCTCTCTCACGCCGCCAACATGCTCTACATGCTCCACGGCGCCGAGCCCACGGCCGATGCCGCCCGGCTCATGGACGTGGACTTCATCCTCCACGCCGAGCACGGCCCCAACGCCTCCGCCTTCGCCGCCCGAGTCATCATCGGCACGCAGGCCAACCTCCACGCCGCCGTCGTCGGCGCCATCGCCGCACTCTCCGGGCCTGCCCACGGCGGCGCCGCCGAAAACGTCATGCTGATGGCCATGGAGATCGGCCGCCCCGAGGATGCCGAGGCCTACGTGAAGCGCCTCCGCGCCGAAGGCAAGCGCATCACCGGCTTCGGCCATCGCGTCTACCGCGTCGAAGACCCCCGCGCCAAGCACCTCCGCGAAGGCGTCAAGCGCCTCAGCGCCGAGCGCAACGAGCCGCGCTGGTACGCCGTCTTGGAAGCCGTCGTCGAGGCCATGAAGCCCCTGGGTCGCCACGGCCTCTACGTCAACGTGGACTTCTACGCCGGCGTCATCTACTACCTCAACGGCTTCCCGCCCGATCTCTTCGTCCCCATCTTCGCCGCAGGCCGCGTCCCCGGCTGGACCGCCCAGGCCGTCGAACAGCTCGAAAACAACATCCTCATCCGCCCCCTCACCCACTACGTCGGCCCCATGGACCTCCCCTACATCCCCCTCTCCCAGCGCCCGTGACTCCAGGGACGAAGCTAAGCTCTTGACGCTCTCGCACAACCTGACTATTATTCACTTGTAAGCCTTCGCCAGGACAGCGAGCCGGGGAGGCGTGACGATTCGAAGGAGCGCGAAACCGCGCCCTCGGTCGGAACGCTTCCCCTTTTTGTTTGTCCAGCGTTGCGTGGACGGCCCCAGTGGCCGGCGTAAGCCCGACGCGTAGGGCGCGCGCCGAACCGCCGAAGACTCCTCGCGCGGCAAGGCATTACAGGGAGAGGAAATGAAAGGTAGGTCGAAGACGTCCTCATAAGAGGGCGTCGGAGATCCCGATCCCATCGGGAGGCGAAAGGCACGCCCTCCGGAGTTCAACCCGCCGGGCTGAACATTCTGGTAGGGATGCGCCGTAGGGGTGCGCCCTAAGGGCCACCCGCATATCCGGGGCAAGGCCCCAAAGGAGGTCTTCGTTCGCAGACAGCGCTCGCCCCGTTAGCGGGGCGGGGCGAAGAGGCGCAAGGCATGCGCCTCGTAGATTCCCGTAGGCTCACCCGCGAGGCTGGCCGGCAGACACCTGTCGCTGGGCGTTCGGTGGGCCCGTCCTCCCGCAAGGGAGAAACGCCGGAGGCGGCGCGCATCTCTCCAAGGTGCGCAGCGCCCCTGCCGAGCCTCGCAGTCCCCGGTGGCACCGGGACACCTCGAACCTTGGGCCGTCTGCGCAACGCCGTATCCGCCAACCACGATCGCGGAACACACAATCAGACGATCCGCCGGGACACTGCAAGCCGCGCTGAGCAGTCCCCCTCCTAAAGGAGACCTCGCCCCAGTCCTCCTCGCCCTCGATGGGAGAGGAACTCGAGCGAAGCCCGAGAGGAGAGGGTGATTGATTGTCGGACCATCGGTTTACAACTCTGATTCTGATACAGAGCCCTGCTGTATCATGTAAGTCCATGGTCCTCTACCTCCTCAACAACCGCGACGACTTCTTCCAAGCCCTCGGCGCATTCATCGTCGTCATCATCCCGTCGCTCCTCATCGGCCTCACCATCCATGAGTTCGGCCACGCCCTCGTCGCCCACCTCCAGGGAGATAGCATGGCCAAGCGGCTCGGGCGCGTCTCGCTGAATCCCATTCGCCACCTGGACCCGGCGGGCACCCTCATGATGCTCTTGGCCGGCTTCGGCTGGGGCAAGCCCGTGCCGGTGAACCCCAACGCCCTCACGGCGGGGGCGCGCCGGGGCATGGCCCTCGTCGCCGCCTCGGGGCCGCTTGCCAACGTCGCCCTTGCTTTCCTTTTGGCCATCCCCTTCAAGCTGGGCCACCTCGTCTGGTTCCCCGGCCTGAGCTGGGATCTCCTCACCTATAGCGGCACCGCCTTCTTCTCCATCACCCTCAGCTTCGCCGTCCTCATCAACCTCACCCTGGCCATCTTCAACCTCATCCCGATCCCGCCCCTGGACGGCTTCAAGGTCCTCCAGGGCATCCTTCCCCGGGAGACCGCCAACGATATCGGGCGGCTGGAGCCCTACGGCATCCCCATCCTGCTCGTCGTGCTCCTGGTGGGCGGCAGCGCCTTCAGCAACGCCATCTACGATGCCGCCACCTCCCTGGCGCACGCCGTCACGTGATTGCTGCGGCGCGGTACAATAGCCGCACCCGACCTTTGACTACGGAGGTGGCACGTGCTGGATATCCCGACGAAACCCTGGGGAAAGCTTGACCTCATCTCTGCCGACGACCATATCATCGAGCCGGCGCACGTCTGGACCTCCCGGGCAACGGGGGCGCTGAAGGCCAAGGTCCCCCATGTGGTCCCCGCGGCGGACGGCACCGAATCCTGGCAGATCGAAGGGAAGGTCTACCCCAACATCGGCCTCAACGCCCAGGCGGGCAAGAAGTTCGAGGAGTATTCCGCCAAGGCGCAGAAGTTCTCTGATATGCGCCCCGGCTGCTACGACCCGGCGGCCCGGGTAAAAGATATGGACCTGGACGGCATCCGCACCCAGATCTCCTTCCCCTCTGTCCCGGGCATCGGCGGCGAGAAGCTGATGCAGATCGCAGACCCGGAGGTGCGCCGCCTCTCCTTCCAGGCCTACAACGATTGGCTGATCGAAGAGTACCAGGGGCCGCGCAAGGGACGGCTCATCGGCCTGGGCATCCTGCCCATGAACGACCCCGATGAAGCGGAGGCGGAGCTGCGGCGCATCGCCAAGCGCGGCATCAAGTCCCTCTCCATCCCGGCCTGGCTCGCCGAAGTCCCCGGGTGCAAGTCCATCGTCCACCCGCAGTACGACCCCGTCTGGTCGCTCTGCGAAGAGTACAACCTGCCCATCAACCTCCACATCGCCGGGGGACGCACCCAGCAGGCGAACTTCCTCAAGGACCCGCTGCCCGGCCAGGCGGAGGTCTTCCTCACGGAAAGCTCCCTCACCAACTTCTCCATCCTGGCCTGGATCGTTTGGGGCGGACTGCTGGCGCGGCATCCCAAGCTCGTCTGCGTCTCATCGGAGGGCGGCATCGGCTGGGTGCCCTACTTCCTGGAGCGCGCCGACCATGCCTTCAACCGTCACCGCTTCTGGATGAAGGCCCAGATCAAGGAGCTGCCCTCCAGCTACTTCCACCGCCAGTGCTACGTCGCCTTCATCGAAGACTATGCCGGCATCTTCGCGCGCAGCCTCATCGGCGTCGAAAACATCCTGTGGGAGTCCGATTACCCGCACACGGACACCACGTGGCCCTTCTCCCACCAGGCGGTGGACAAATCGCTGAAGGGCGTGCCAGAGGACGAGCGCCGCAAGATCGTGTACGAGAATGCGCGGCGGGTCTACCACCTGGACTGAGAGACACCCTCTCCTCTCGGGCTACGCTCGAGTTCCTCTCCCATCAAGGGAGAAGCGCGCGGGCAGAAGTGAACTTCCACCCAAAGAGGGTCACATCGTGAAGAGGTGGCCTGCCTGGCGGAGCTTGGCGCGCCGGGCGGTGAAATCCGGAATGAACCTGGCGACGCGCTGCCAATACCGCTGCGAATGGTTCGGCACAGCGATGTGCGCCAGCTCGTGGACGACGATGTAGTCTATGAGCGAAGGCTCCATCAGGGCGACGCGCCAGTTGAAGCGGAGGGTGCCATCCCTGGCGCAGCTGGCCCACCGCTGGCGCTGATCGCGAATGAGGAGGCGCTTGGCCTTGAGGCCCATGACCTCCGACCACCTGGCGAGGCTGTTGGCGATAGGCTCGTAGGCGTGCCTGGTGTACCAGCCTTTGAAGGCCTCCACGATGGCTTCGCGGCGGCGCTTGCCCCGCAGCTCCTCCGGCACGCCCACGTGGAAGCGCCAGCCCTCCAGGGTCACGGAGACTTCGGCCACGGGCTTGGCTTCCAGCACCAGCTTGGCCGGGCGGCCGAGATAGGGGAGCGTCTCCCCGGTGACGAAGGCGCGCCGCCGCCCGCGCTTGCGCATCTCGCCGACGGTCTTGAGGATCCAGCGGGCCTTCTGCTTCACAAAGCTGTTGATATCACTCCAGGAGGCGCGCATGGGCACGGCCACAATGACGCCATCGCTGGGGTCAACGGTGATCTGGAGCGTGCGGCGGCGCTTGGGGCTGCGGACCACCTGGTAGCGGATGGTGGAGCGCCCGACGCGCAGGGTCGCCTTCGCGCTTGTTGTTCGCTGGGAGGGAGGCATAGGAACGGGGTAGGAGAAGGCCTCGAAAATCTCGAACAGCGCGAGTTGTATTGGTACGCCCTCGCCGGACTCACCATGGGAAGGGTGCACAGGAACCAGTCTAGCGAATCGCGCGGCGGGAGGCAAGACGATTCAGGAATCTTGACTTCTGAATCAAACTGCGTGAGAAGCTGCCGCGCTGGCGGACCACGATCCAGCCGTCTCGTTACAGGGCGCGGACGATGAGCCGATACGAAAGGCTGGGAACAACAGTCACAACGCCAACTCTACCACTTCAGCCTTCTCCGCCGCGACCATATCGTCTTCGGCGGGCTTAAGATAGAGGGCGATCGCCTCCCTGATGTTCGCCAGGGCTTGCTTCTTCGTCTCGCCCGCACTGATACAGCCGGGAAGCGAGGGAACGTAGACCGTGTACCCGCCCTCGTCGCTCTTTTGCAGGACTACTCGAAGCTTCATGAATCCTCAACCTCCTCCTTAACCCAGGGCGTCCTTGATGCGCTCGAAGAAGCCTTTGTCCTTTTTGGAGACGTCCGGCTTCGGGAGGGACCTATGCAGCTCTTCCATAAGCTTGCGCTGGTGTGAATCCAGGCTCTTGGGGATGACGACGTCTATCGTGACCAGGAAATCGCCGCGACCGCCGCCGCGCAGGTGGGGGACGCCCTGGCCCTTGAGCCGGAAGACGGTGCCGGGCTGTGTCCCCGGCGAAATCTTGATCTCGGTCTTCTTTCCCTGGAGGACGCCGATCTCAAGCTCCGCGCCGAGGGTTGCCTGGGCGATGTTGAGCGGCAGGGTGTAGAGCACGTCGTCGCCCTGGCGATCGAAGATGGGGTGCGGGGCGATGTTCAGCGTGATGAAGAGATCGCCGGAGGGGCCGCCGTTGACGCCCGGTTCGCCTTGCCCGGTGAGGCGCACCTGCGAATCTTCGCTGACGCCCGTCGGGATCGCCACGCCGATGTTGCGCTTCTTGCGCTCGCGCCCCGCGCCCTTGCACTGTTTGCAGGGGCTGGAGATCACCTGGCCCATGCCCTGGCAGGCGCTGCAGGCGGCGACGTTCACGAACTGGCCGAAGACGCTCCGCTGGACGCGGCGGATCTCGCCCGAGCCGTTGCAGGCGGCGCACCGGCTCGGCGAGGTGCCGGGCTCGCTGCGCGCGCCCTTGCACCGCTCGCACGTCTCCAGGCGGTTGATCTCGAACTCCTTCTCCACGCCGAAGGCCGCCTCTTCGAAATCAATCGCGATGGTGGCCGCCAGGTCCGCGCCGCGGATGGGGCCGTTGCGGCGGCCCGCTCGGGCGCCTGTGGCGCCGCCGAAGAAAGCGTCGAAGATATCGCCGAAGCCGCCGAAGCCGAAGTCGTCGCCGTTGGGCGCCTGTGCGCCGGGTCGCGCGTGGCCGAAGCGGTCGTAGTGGGCGCGCTTCTCCGGGTCGCGCAGGACCGCGTAGGCCTCGTTGACCTCTTTGAACTTCGCCTCGGCATCGGGCGCTTTGTTGCGGTCGGGATGCAGATCGAAGGCCTTCTTGCGGAAGGCCTTGCGGATGTCCTCTTCCGAGGCGTTCTTTTCGATGCCGAGGACTTCGTAGTAGTCGCGCTTGGTGGTAGCCATGTCGGTTATGGGCGCAAGGCACCCAAGCAATCATTATACCGGATAAGGGGAGGGTGACCGAAGGCTAAAGCGCGGAGGCCGATTACGCCGGTTTAGGCTGGCGAACCATGGCCCAGGCCATCGCCTTGCCGCCGTCTATGCTCAGCTGCTGCTTCACTTCAAAGCCGTACTTCTGGTAGAAGCTCAGGTTCTCGCGCTTGAAGGTGTCCAGGTAGATGGGGAGCTTATCGCGGTGCGCGCGCGCGAGGAGCTCTTTGAGCAAGAGGCCGCCGAGGCCGGTTCCCTGCCGGGGAGGATTGACGCCCAGGAGGAGGAGGTACCAGTGCGGGCCGCTGATGTTGCGCACGTGGAGCTCCCGGATGGCGGCGGAGGCGAGCTGATAGCGGCGCCAGGATTCGCGGCCGTACTTGAGGCGGGTGATGAGCTGGCGCAGCTTGTAGGTCCTGCCGGGCTTGGGCCTCGGCGCACCCGGGCGGCCATGGACGGCGGTGACGGAGGCGCCGTGGATAGCGCCCTGGGTGACGTGCGCCTGGCCGTAGGTGAAGGCGTAGGTGACGCCGGACTTCATGATGACGGGAACATGGCGGGCGCGGGCGCGCTCATCCGGGAAGACGTAGATGAACATGCCGTCCGTCTGGAAGGCGCGCCCCAGGATGTAGGCCGCCTCATTGATCTGCTCCCTGCGGAGCGGGGCAAGGTTGGGAAGAGCGATTGCTTGTTGGTTCGCCACGTAGGCCTCTTGGAGAGTGGCACCACTTTACCAGGGCAAGCAACTGGGTGGAAGGGATGGAAGCACCCGTCAATCGCGAAGGGCGAGGGCGAAGCGGATGGCCTTATTCACGGCGGCCGCCTTTTCAGGGATGAGGGTGGTGATATACCGGTCAAGCCAAGCCTTCTCGATCGTAGCGATGTTGTCCAGGTTTGCGACACACCGCTCGGGCAGGCCATCGGCCTGACCGAGTAGAACTTCGGCCGGGATGCCATAGATCCTGGTGGTTATCGGAGCGACGGTTATGGAATCGCGCACCTCGTAGGCGACATCGCGGGAGAGCAGCACGACGGGCCTGCTACCGATCGGAGCCGGGATGTTCGCCCACCAGACTTCGCCGCGCTTCACTGTTTGTCACCTGCACGCCATGGCGAATCTCGGAATGCCGATGGCGCAGTGGCGGCCGCCCACGGCACCTCGTCACCTTTGCCCTTGCTCCGGAGGTAGGCGGTGCGATATTGCTCCTCACGCGCAGATTCGGCGTCCCGATGCAGTGCTTCTTCCAGCGCCTTGCAGAAGAACTCGCTGCGCGATTGCCCCTTCGCGCGGCGCTGGCGCTCAACCCAACGGTAGAGGTCCTTTGGGATGCTGATGGCGACTTTTTCTGTCCTGTTCATACTGGATTCATACCTAAATCATACTTTGGTATGACCAGCATAGAGCCAAGCCGGCGCTCCGTCAATGGCGCGGCGGTGGGTGGGACTAGCGGGCACGTTCAGCGCGATGCATGGGTAGGCCGATGTGCGAGGCCAGGTGAAACGGCCTGCCTTCTTGAACTCACGGCGGAGGCGAATCAGCCAAGGCCTAGTGCTAGTCGTTAGAGGGAGCAAGGGGCGATCGCTTCAGAGTCGTCTTAGCAATTCCAGAACTCCAGAAATCAAGGCTTCGTTCTTTGCCCTTGTGCACCTCTTGAGCTGCTGTTCTCTTTCCATTGTCGCTGTTCTGGTCTGATACCTCTCCTGGTATGCAAGCTGAAAATTACCGTGCTCTCTTGTGAACTTCGCCCCTTTTGATGCGCCGTGCAAATGCTCTCGCAATCGGGCCTGTAAGTTGCCTGTCTGACCGATATACAGACTGTTGTCCGCAAAACGAAGCACGTAGATGGTATAGGACATGTTGATACCCTTCGGCTCCTCGCTCACGCTCGTCGCTCAGTGCATTCGACTCGCTTTCCGCGGCTGGAAGCCATGAGCGAGCGAAGCGAGTGGAATGGCTGCCCCGCCTGGATTCGAACCAGGGCTAAAGGATCCAAAGTCCTCTGTGCTACCGCTACACAACGGGGCAGTGAGACCGGACGGGCGCGCTAGCGCTTGCCGCGCAGCCTGGCCAGCAGGCGCGAGAGGAGGCCCTTGCGCTGCTGCCGCTCAAGCCGCCGCCTGCTGCAGTCCGCGCAGGTGCAGGCGGCCGGATGGCCCTTCGCGTATGCCTGGCGCTCGTCCATAGGAAAGGCGGCCTGGGCCGCTCGAATGATTATACCTCAGGACGGCTTGCGGGCGGCTGCCAAGGGCGTCGGCGCATCTTGCACGCCCGAGGCCCAAGGGCCGCCGCCTCAGGCGGCGGAGGGGGCTTGACGGCAGTAGAACGCCTGTGCTACCATCGAGCCATTCATCAGAACGTGCGTTCGGATTGCAGAAGGGGCAACTTGATTTGAAGGAGCACAGCGATGTCAGCAAAGGCCGAGGTGAGGCAGTTCCAAGAGGCGATTGAAACGGCGCGGACGCGGATGGCGGCAGCGGCGGACCGCCCGTGGCAGGCGAGGCAAGCGGCGGCGGTTGAGCAGCCCAATGCCTCGCGGATGTTCTCCCTGGTGCAGCGGGTGGGGATGCGCGGCGTCTATCCGCGCCGGAAACAGCCGCTGGCGGGCAAATCGTATGTGGCGGGGCTTGCGGTCTCCGCGCCCCAGACCCAGTACAACAGCTATTCACTCTTCTCCGGCGAGCCTCGCGAAGCGCTGACGCTGACCATCGCCGAAACGGACGCCGGGATGCCGAGGCCCATGGTGCGCGTGGTGCATCACGAGCAGTGGAGCGGCAAGCTGGAAGATGTGCGCCTCTCCGCGCTGGTCAGGGAACAGCTCGCGCCGTGGCGCTTGAGCCGGGTCGTCGCGGGGATGCCGTCGCTGGCGTCGGCGGCGGATCACATCGAGCGCGACGGGGCGATGGGCGACGGGCGCGTGGAGGTGACTGGCCTCTACGGGCGACAGCGCACGGAGCTGTGCGCGCGCCTCCTCCATGAGGTGGAGGCCGAGCTGGTGAAGGTCTACGCCCAGGACGGCTCCCGGGAGGCGATGGACTTCTGGGCGCAGATCGTGCGGGCGCAGGCCAAGGCGAAGCCGGACGGGGGCCTGGAGTTCCCGCCGGACACGGCCTCCGACGATGGGTATCTGATGAGCTTGGCATTAGCCCTGGAGGCGGCCCGGGGTCTCTATCTCGCCGCCGTGACGGCATAGCGTCGCAACGGAGCATTGGATTGCAGTTGAGCGCACTGGAACAAGGAGAGGACATCGCTATGGCTCGGACATCATCGCTCGATCATCTTCCGGAATTCACCAGCTATCGAGACACGGGATGCGATATGCATCCTTCGTGCCTGACGTGCCCGCTGCCGCGCTGCCGCTATGACGAGCCTGGGTGGCTCATGAAAGAGGAGCGGACCTCGCGGAACGCCGAGATCTTGAAGTTCCGCGTGGGCGGCCGGGCGTCCGTGGACGACCTGGCGAGCCGCTTCGGCGTCAGCGTGCGGACGGTGCATCGCATCATCCGGCAGGCTGCACCTTCGCCGCAGCGCATCGCATCATAACGATCGGAGCCTTTTTCGCTCGGCTCGGCCCGATCTGCCCCGTCGGGCTCTAAGAGCGAGTCCGGCCGCCGCCTGTCTCCCTTTTCCTGGTGAGGAAGCCCCAGGGAGATGAGCGGCGGCCCTTTTTATTTCCCGGGAGAGGCGCCTTGTGATGCCAAGTACCGCATGCGCCCGTGGTCCGGGATGACGCGGACCAGGGGGATCATGAGAAGCAGGATGACGCCGAGGCCCGCGAAGATGTAGCGCATGCCGATGGCCTCATCGCCGAAGCGGCTGAGGACGAGGGGGATCGAAGCCGTGCCGATGAGGCCGCCGGAGATGCGGAACATGCCGCGGATGCCGGATGCCGCGCCAACCTGGCCTGGGGCAAGATCAAGGACGGCGTTATTCGCGGCAGGATTGCTGAAGCCGACGCCGATTCCCGTGATCATGAAGATGAGCCCCAGGAGCGCGGCGTTGGACAGCTCGAAGGAGCCGATGCGAACGCCGTCCAGCCCCAGACTCAGGAGGAAGAGGCCTGCGGCCATGAGGAGCGATCCGGCGATCATGGGGCGGCGGTAGCTGTATCTGAGGAAGAAGAAGCTGCAGAGGAGCGAGGCCGCGAGGGTGGCGGTGGAATAGGGCGTGAGGGCCAGGCCGTTCTTCCCCGGGGAGAGGCCGAAGGCCACGCTGGCGTAGTACGGCAGGAAGGCCGGGATGGAGAGGGTGGCGATGCCGAAGACGACGTTGTAGAAGTTGATAGCGGCGAAGGCTGGCTGCCGCAAGAGGTCCAGTTTCAGGAAGGGGGCGCTGGCGCGTCGCTCGTGCAGGATGAAAGCTGCTAGGAAGAGCGGGCCGAGGCAGAGGAGTAGGGGAACGCTCCAAGGGATAACCCCCGTGTTGTGCGCCAGGTCGGTAAGGCCGTAGAGGGTGAGGCTGAGCCCGCCCGCGAAGAGCCCCACGCCGGTGAGATCGAGCCTCTCCGGGGCCTTCTTCGGCACGTTGGGAAGGACGATGGAGGCGCCGATGATGAGGCCGATGCTGAGGGGGACGGTAACGAAGAAGATCCACCGCCAGGAGAGGTGGGTGAGGATGAGGCCGCCGATGTTGGGGCCGGCGATGGCGCCGATGGGGACGATGCTGGCCAAAAGGCCGATGGCGGTGGAGCGTTTCGCGCCGAAGGTATCGCTGACGATGGCCGTGGAGGAGGGCTGGAAGAAGGCGCTGCCGAAGCCCTGGAGGATGCGGAAGCCGATGAGGACGCCGATGTTGGGCGAAAGGCCGGAGGCGATGGTGCAGGAGGTGAAGAGGATGAGGGCGGCGATGAAGACGCGCTTGCGGCCCAAATCGTCGCTGAGCTTGCCGGCCAGGGGCATCATGATGGTCTGGGCGAGCTGGAAGGCGGTGATGGTCCAGCCGATGGAGGCAAGGGAGGTGCCGAGCTCGCGCCGCATGGTGGGCAGGCCGACGGCGACGATGGTGGAGTTGATGGAGGCGACGAGGAGGACGGGAGCGACGACGGCGAGGATGAGGTGGGGGCGTGGCGCGCGCTGGGTCATGAGGCACTCGCGGGAGGGCGCATAGTGAGGGATTATCGCCTGGTGTGAGCAGGCGGTCAATCGCGCGACGAGGGATGAGTCGGGTATACTGGCGCGAGCCTTGTGGAGCGAGGCGGGGGCAACGCGCACAGGTGGGCATCTTCTACGAACATATGCTGCGGCCGGCGCTGCACCGGCTGGACCCTGAACGCAGTCATCAGGCAACGCTCGCCTTTCTTCGCGCCGTCCAGCGGCTGCCGCTTTCCTATCAGGTGACGCGTCGGCTGTACGCCTATGCGGACCCGCGGCTGGCCTTCACGTGGAAGGGCCTGACTTTCCCGAGCCCCGTGGGACTCGCGGCGGGAGCGGACAAGAACGCCGAGGCCCCGAGGATGTTCGAGGCGATCGGCCTGGGGTTCGTGGAGATCGGCACCGTGACGCCCCTGGCGCAGCCCGGGAACCCGAAGCCGCGGGTCTTCCGCCTCAAGCAAGAGCAATCGCTGGTGAACCGCCTGGGCTTCCCAAGCAAGGGCGCGCTGAAGGTCTCCTCCAACCTTGCGCGCTATGCGACGCGACGCGTGCCCCTGGGAATCAACATCGGGAAGAACGCTTCGACGCCGATGGAGCGGGCGGCGACGGACTATGAGAACTGCCTGGAATCGCTCTACGCCCACGGCGACTATTTCACCGTCAACGTCAGCTCGCCGAACACGGCGGGGCTCACCTCCCTGCAATCGGCGCAGTCGCTGCGGGACCTGGCTGCGCGGCTCATCGCGGTGCGGAGCCGCGTCTCCCAGGGAAGGCCGCCGAAGCCGCTGCTGGTGAAGCTTTCGCCCGATATGAGCGATGAGCAACTGGCCGATGCGGTGAGGGCCTGCGTGGAGAGCGGCATGGACGGAATCATCGCGACGAACACCACGACGGAGAAGTCGCTGCGGCCCGAGCGGGCGCGCGCCTGGGAGGGCGGTCTGAGCGGGCGCCTGCTGCACCAGCGCTCCCTTGCGGTGGTGCGGGCGGTCCGCACCCATGCGCCCAAGGACTACTTCATCATCGGCGTCGGCGGCATCTTCGGCGGCGAGGATGCCGAGGCGATGCTGAACGCCGGGGCGGATGCGGTGCAGGTCTACACTGGGATGGTCTACCGGGGGCCGGGGATCGTGAAGGAGATCAACCGGCACCTGGCGCGGGTGCGGCGATGAAGGGCCGATCACAGCTCGATGTGCTGACGCCTTCCGGGTGGAAGGACTATGAGCTGTTGGATAGCGGCAACGGGCAGAAGCTGGAGCGCTTCGGGCCGTACACCTTCGTGCGGCCGGAGGCCCAGGCGATCTGGAAGCCGGGCTTGCCGCAAGAGGCGTGGGACAAGGCGCACGGCACCTTCCGGGGGACGGACGATGCGGGGAGCCGATGGTTCTTCCCGAAGGAGATCGAGCCGCGGTGGCAGATGAGCTACGAGAGGCTGACGTTCTGGACGCAGCCGACGCCCTTCCGCCACATGGGCCTCTTCCCGGAGCAGGCGAGCCACTGGGAGTGGATGACGCCGTTGATCCAGGGGGCCAAGCGCGAGGTGAAGGTGCTGAACCTCTTCGCCTATACCGGCCTCGCGACCCTCGCGGCCTCGGCGGCCGGGGCCCACGTGACGCACGTGGACGCATCCAAGAAGGTGGTGCACTGGGCCTCCGAGAACCACCGTCTCTCCGGGTTGGGAGAGCGCCCCGTGCGGTGGATCGTGGACGACGCGCTGAAGTTCGTGAAGCGCGAGGGCAGGCGCGGCGCGCGGTACGACGGCTTCATCATTGACCCGCCGAAGTACGGGCGCGGGCCGGAGGGAGAGCTATGGCAGATCGAGACGTCGCTGGCGGGGCTGCTGGAGGAGTGCCGGGCCGTCGCGAGCGAGCGTCCGCTCTTTCTTATCTTGACGTGCTATGCTGCCCAGCTTTCGCCGGTGAGCCTGGCGAACATCGTGGGCGACGCGATGGCGGGCAAGGGAGGACAGGTGACGGCGGGCGAGCTGGCGAACGTGGAGAAGAGCAAGGGGCGATTGTTGCCCACGGCGATCTTCGCGCGATGGAGAGGGTGAGCGAGTTTCTCCCTCTAGCCCGCTCGTCGCTCTGTACAGAGCGCGCGGGACGGGAGACGGCACGAGCTCGGTCGTGAGACAGTAGAGTCATCGGGAGGCAGAGATGGCAGAGCAGGCGCTGAAGTTCGGCATCTTGACGCCGATCCTGACGCATTTGCCCAGGCGGCATGGGAAATGGGAGACGGAGGGCGGCCCGGCGGAATTGCGGCAGATCGCCATCACGGCGGACCGCTGCGGCTTCTACCACATGACGTGCAGCGAGCATGTGGGCATCCCCACGGAGATCGGGAAGATACGCGGCCACCGCTACTACGATCCGCTGGCGACCTTCGGCTATTTCGCCGCGCTTACCAAGCGCATCCGGTTCGCGACCCACGTGCTGGTGCTGCCGTACCATCACCCGCTCGCGGTGGCGAAGCGTTACGGCACGCTGGACAGGATGTCCGAAGGGCGGGTCATCCTGGGCATCGGCGTCGGCAGCCTGCGGCAAGAGTTCGAGCTGCTGGGCGCCGAGTTCGAGCGCCGTGGGGAGATCTACACGGAGGCGCTGCAGGCTCTTCGCGAATCCTTCGGCAAGCAGAAGCCCGTCTTCAAGGGGAAGTTCTACGAGTTCGACGACTTCGTGATCGAGCCCCACGGCGTACAGGAGCATGTGCCGATCTGGCTGGGCGGGCGCACCAAGCTTTCGCTCAAGCGGGCGCTGGCCTCGGCCGACGGCTGGGACCCGTTCGGCTTCGACCTGGCGACGCTGGGCGCGCTGCTGCCCGAGGCGAAGCAGTGGCCTGAGTGGCGATCGCGGAGGGAGCCCTTCGATGTGGTGCTCGGGCCGGAGCCGGTCTACGACGTCACGACCACGAGCGGGCTTGCCGGCGTGACGGACCAGATCGCCAGCTATCGAAGGGCGGGCGGGACGATCCTCAACATGTATTTCCGCTCAACATCCCTGGAGCACTACTGCGAACAGCTGGAGATATTTAGGGACCGAGTCGCGGGGAAGTTCCAGTAGAGATTCGTCCACAGAGCGCACAGAGTAGGAAGACGGAGCTTGAGCCAAGGATGATCGGGGGGATTGATGGCTGAGCGCGGGATGCTCTTCGGGCTGGTGACGCCAATCGCGACGCACCTGACGCGCCGGCACCAGCCGTGGGAGGTAGAGAGCGGCCCCAGGGAGCTGCGGCAGATCGCTGTCACGGCGGACCGCCTGGGCATCCACCACATCTCCTGCAGCGAGCATGTGGGCATCCCTACGCACATCGTGCAGTCGCGCGGGCCGCGGTACTACGACCCGCTGGCAACCTTCGGCTACCTGGCGGCGGTGACGAAGCGGCTGAAGTTCCTGACGCACGTCATCGTGCTGCCGTACCACCACCCGCTCTCCGTGGCGAAGCGCTACGGGACGCTGGACGTGATCTCCGGCGGGCGGCTCATCCTGGGAGTCGGCGTCGGCACGTTGAAAGAGGAGTTCGACCTGCTGGGCGTGGAGTTCGAGCATCGGGCCGAGCGCTACACCGAGGGACTGCAGGCCCTGCGCGCAGCCATGGGGGAGCGGCAGCCGGTCTTTCACGGGAAGTACTACAACTTCGATGATTTCATTATTGACCCGCACGCCGTCCAGGAGCGCATGCCCATCTGGCTGGGCGGGAACACGAAGGTCTCCCTGCGGCGCGCCGTGGCGAGTGCGGACGGCTGGGACACCCCCGGCCTATCCATCGAGCAGTTCACCGAGATCATCACGGCGGTGAAGCAGACTCCCGAGTGGAAGGCCCGCGCCTCGCCCCTGGAAGTCGTCATCATGGGCGACCCGAACTATGACATCAGCGAGCCGAAGGGTTTCGCAGCCCTGGTGGACCAAATTGCGGCCTATCAAAAGGCGGGCGCCACGGGGATGAACTTCTACTTCCGGGCGAAGTCCCTGGAGCACTACTGCGAGCAGTTGGAGACCTTCGCCTCCAAGATCATGGCGAACTTTCGCTAGCAGCTAGCGGGAAGCGCCCCCGCCGCCGGAGCGGCCTCCGCCGAAGCCTCCGAAGCCCCCTCCTCCTCCGCCTCGATAGCCGCCGTAGAAGCCGCCCCACGTGCTGCCCCAGGATGTGGAATGCCCGCTGGAGGACTGCCACTTGTAGGCGTTGGAGAGGATGTAGTCCAGGACAAGACCTGCGACGGCGCCGATGAAGATCCCAAGCACGATCGGAGGCCAGCCATTGGCCAGGATGCCTGCGATGAGGCCGACGACGACGCCCCAGATGCCGCCGAGCCAGATGGACTTCGAGCGGGCCATGTAGGCGCAGGCATAGATCGATGGGATGCCCAAGCCAACGAACCACCAGAAGTGCCGTCCGAAATAGTCGCCGACCTTTTCAGAGACGGGCCGAGTCCGCACAGTGCCGGGAACGTAGCTGCTGTCCTTGACGGCCTGGGCCATGGCCCGCGCCGTGGAGACGAGTCCCAGGGGCACGTTGCCCCTGGCGCGCTGCGGGACGAAGTTCACCTCGAGGAGGAAGCCCGCGAGGCTATCCGGGATATAGGGCTCCATGCCGTAGCCGACCTCGATGCGAACGCGCTTCGATTCGTTATCGAAGAGGAGAAAAAGGCCGTTATCTACGCCCTTCTTCCCGATGCCCCACTTCTCGAAGAGGCGAACCGCATAGCCTTCGATGGTGTCCCCCTGGAGGCTCGGGACCGTGACGACGGCGATCTCCACGGTGGTCTCCTGCTCGAACTGGCGAAGGGCCGTCTCCAGCGGGGTGCGAATCTCAGGCGTGAGGATGCGCGCGAAATCGCTCACGTACCCCTGGGGCTCGGGATACTTCTGCGCGGCGGCCGAGGCCAGCGGCAACAGGGCCGCCAGCGCCGCGCAGACGATGAAGAGCCGTCGCAGGCGCGACATGGCGACCTCGCTATCTCGAGGGCGTTGGCGTGCGGCCGAAGTTCACCGGCGGAGCGACATCGGTCCCTGGGGCGGCGTTGAAGTAGGTGCGCTTCTCGAAGCCGAACATGCCAGCGACGACGTTGCTGGGGAAGCGCCGGACGGCGTTGTTGAGGCTCAGGACCGCATCGTTGTAGCGGGGGCGCTCGACGGAGATGCGGTTCTCGGTGCCTTCAAGCTGGGCTTGCAGGGCGCGCACGTTCTGGGCGGATGCGATCTGCGGGTAGTTCTCGACGACGACCAGGAGGCGGGCGAGGGCGCTCTCCGTCTCGCTGGCGGCTGCGGCGCGATCGTTTCGCGGGAGCGCATCGGCTAGCCCAGCTTGATCCAGACGGCCTTCGTCTCGAGGGAATGCTCGTACTGCTCCGTGCCGCTCTCACGGCCGAAGCCGCTGAGCTTGTAGCCGCCGAAGGGAACGGCGGGATCGGCCGCCTGAAAGCAGTTGACCCACACGGAGCCGGCCTTGAGCGCTCCGGCCAGGCGGCGAGCCTTGGTGATGTCCCTGGTCCAGATGCCGGCGGCGAGGCCGAAGGGGTTCTCGTTCGCGAGTCGCGCCGCTACTGGACGGGCGACCAGGGAGCCGGGAGAAGCGTGCGCTCGTCCCAGCGGTCGCGGAAGGCGAGGGCCCTGGCGAGGGCGCGCTTGAGCGGCAGGTGCCGTTGGCGCGCCTGGACCACATCGGACCAGTCGTTCCAGTCCTTCACGGCCCAGAGCTCCACGCACTGGTCGCTGGGGCCGGTGCCGGGGAAGATGTGAAGAAAGGTGATGAGCTCCATGCCCTGCTTCTCCCAGGCGGGCTTGAGGGTGGAGCCTGCGAAATCGAGCCACTGCTCCATCTTGCCCGGGGTGACGCGGTACATTAAGTGGATGAAGGTCGCGCCGTTCTTCTTGCGCTTCATGAGCTGCTCATGCGATGGCGCAAAGGGCGCGGGGAAGTAGAAGTTCTTGATCCACCGCTTGCGGTAATCGAAGGCCATCTCGGCCCAGGAGCGCACGCCGGGGTGCCACTCATCGCGATTGGGGTGGCCTTCGGTCGTCGCCACGTCTTTGCCCCAGCGCCGCCAATCGTCAATGCCGTTGATGAAGATCACTTCGTTATAGGTGCCTGTGCCGGGGACGACGCGGTACATGCCGATGGGCTTGTTGCCGCGCTCTAGCAGCGGCGGGAGGGCCTTTTCGCCGAAGATCTTCAGGTATCTGTCCATCATGCCGGGTTCGGCTTGGACGATGTCTTGGTAGTAAATCATGGCGCTCTCGATCCTCCTCTCTTTCATTCTCTCCAGCCGGGGGAGAGAGGGTGCGGAGATCTCTTAATGGGGTTTCATGCCGCCGTCCACGTTGATGGCCTGGCCCGTGATATTGCGCGCGAGCTCGGAGCAGAGGAAGACGCACATCCAGCCGATGTCTTCCGCCGTCTGGGCGCGCCCCAGGGGGATCTGCCGCGTCACCAGGCCGTCGAACCACTTCTTCGGGTCGTCGCCCGCGAGCCGCTCGCCGTGCTTCAGCTTGAGCTGATGCCACAGCTCGTTGGAGATCTCCGTGTAGACCAGGCCAGGGAGGACGGCGTTCACCGTGATGTTGAACTTGCCCAGCTCCTTAGCCATGGCCTGGGTGTAGTTGATCTCGGCCGCCTTGGTGGCGGCGTAGGCCACGTGCAGCGTCACGCCTTCCAGCCCGGCGGGCGAGGCGATGTTGATGATGCGCCCCCATGTGCGCTTCTTCATGGATTCGGCGACGGCGTTTATCGCCAGGACGCGCGAGAGCGTATTGACGCGGAAGGCGTGCTCCCAGTCGTGGGGGCGCTCGGGCCACACGGTGTTCCACCCGGGGCCGCCCATGGCCCCTGCGTTGTTGACCAGGATGTCCACCTGGTCCCACTTCTTCTCAACCGCGCGCACCATCGCGGCGACGTCCGCCTCTTTGGTGACATCGGCCGGGACGACCAGCGCCTCGCCGCCGGCCTTGCGCACTTCAGCCGCCGCGGCCTCCAGGCCGGAGACGGTGCGAGAGGCGAGGGCGACCTTCGCCCCCTCCTTGGCGAGGCAGACGGCGATGCCGACGCCGATGCCGCGGCTCGCGCCGGTGACCAGGGCCGTGCGCCCTTCGAGCCATTTAGGCATGGAGACCTCCAGACGGGACTGTGCCGATTATAGCGGGGAGGCGAAGGGGTGCATCGGTAAAGAGCTGCGCCGGTTATGGGCGGCCGGGCGGCATATCGTACAGCTTGCACCAGTTGTCCCACACGATCTTGCGCTTGGAGGCTTCGGGGATGGGAAGCTTGAAGAGTGAATCTATCGCGTGCGGATACTTCGAGTCGCCGTGGGGATAGTCCGTCGAAAAGACCAGGTTGTCGTCGCCGAACCACTCGATGTACTGCTTCACGGGAAGCTCATCGGCATCAACGGCCAGGAAGCAGTTCCGGCGGAAGTATGCGGAGGGCTTCATCGTGAGGTCGGGCGCCGATTCGTGGAGCCATTCGTAGTGCTCATCGAGCCGGTGGAAGAGCCACTGCGCCCAGGAGCAGCTGCCCTCCAAAAGTCCGGCGCGCAGCTTGGGGAAGCGCTCGAAGACGCCGCCGGAAGTGAGGCTGACGGCGACGGTCATGAGGCCGACGGGCTGCGAGAGGGTGTGGTGCTGCATCAGGTTGTCGAAGATATCGAAGGAGAAGTCGGACTGGAGGCAGGTCCTGCCGCCCCCGTGAAAGAGGACCGGGACGTTGAGCCGCTGCAGCTCGGCCCAGAGCGGGTCATAGTGGCGGCTGTCCCAGGGCGTGCGGTTGACGCACCCGGGCGCGAGGAAGACGCCCCTGAAGCCCAGTTCTTGGACGCAGCGTCGCGCCTCCGCCGCCGCCGAGGGCACATCGTGCGGCGCGATCATGCCGCAGCCCAGGAGCCGCTTCGGGTCCGCCTTCACGAAGTCGGCCATCCAGTTGTTGTAGGCGCGGGCGATCGCCGCGGCCTCGTCGGGCTTCAGGCCGTCGCGGCCGATGGCCTGTTGTGAATCAACGCTCAGGGCGAAGAGCCCGCGCGTCGGGAAGAGAAGGGCGTAGTCCAGCCCTTCCGTCTCCATGGCGGCGAGCTGGGAGGCCGGGTCCCAGCGGCGCTTGATGGCCGATTCGTAGAGGTCTTCGCGCTGCTTGTGCCAGGCGAGGGGCTGCCTGTCCACGAAGCGCGTCGCGCCGCTGTGGGGCAGGATCTGCCACTTGATGCGGATGCGCAGGTCGCGCGGCGATTCGGCGAAGCCTATCGGGGCGGCGTGCTTGTAGGCAGGCTCCATGTAGCGCTGCCACAGGTCCGGCGGCTCGATGACGTGCATATCGCAATCGGCGACGGGGTGGCCGTTTCTCGCCATGGCCTCAGCCTCCTATGGCCGCCAGCCTATGCCACGGCGCGGCGAGCGTCAATGCAGGCGGAAAGACTGGTCGGGGCGCTCCGGTTCTGCACCGGAGGACCCCCTCGCGCCCCATGCAGTCGGCCTAAGGCCTGTGGTAGAGAAAAGAAGAACTGGTCGGGGCGCCGAGATTTGAACTCGGGACCCCCTGCACCCCATGCAGGTGCGCTACCGGGCTGCGCTACGCCCCGCCGACCAGACTCTCACACAATCGCGAACTCGGAACCCTCCCGAGCCGCTCGGGATGCGCTATGGACCGCGCACGCCCCGCCGACCAGACTCTCACGCCAACGCTTGTCCATCAGGGAACGCCGGGCGGTACGCTGGGGTTGCGCGCCGGGCGAAATGCCCCCGTTCACAGGGGGAGAAGGACCCGGAAAGCATACCATAGGCTTCAGAGGAGGGGCAACGGCATAAGAGGCGGCTTCGGGTAAGCTCTTCAGTCTGGATGGCCAGTGGTACTATATGTCGCGCGCACGTGCGCACGCGATATGGACACAAAGCAAGCAACCTTCGATCTGTACGGCGACTTCACCTGCCCCTGGGTCTACCAGGCCTCGCTTCTGTTGAAGCGGGCTGAGGAGGCCGCTGGACGGCCGCTGCGCTGGACCTTCCGCTATTTCGCCCTCGACCAGGTGAACCAGAAGAACGGCCCCGATTGGCGCCTGTGGGAGCATCCGGAGACGCCCAGCCGGGGCCTCCACGCCTTCCGCGCCGCTGAGGCGGCGCGACGCCAGGGGGAGGAGGCCTTCGAGCGCATGCGCTGGTCGCTGATGGAGGGCCGGCACCTGCGGCGGAAGGAGTTCAGCGAGCCGGGGGACATGGAAGAGATCGCGCGGGCGGCTGGCCTGGACATGGCCCGCTTCCACAAGGATGTACGCGACCCCGCGATCTTGGCCCGGTTGGCCGAAGACCACACGCGCGGGGCGAAGCTGGGCATCTTCGGCACGCCGACCTTTGTCTTCGAGAACGGCAGCGCCTTCTTCCTCCGAATCACAGCCGGCGACGACCCGAAGGATGCCCTCAAGACCTGGGACGGCCTCCACGCGCTCTTCGTCTCTCAGATGAACATAGACGAAGTGAAACGCCCGCGCCCGTCGAAACCGTAGGGGCGCAGGGCATGCGTCCTTTGCATGGCGTGATAACACGCCCGTTTCACCTGATCGCCGGCGCCTGGATCTCCGCGATGGGGACGCCCCTCAGCACCTGGGACATGATGTGTCCCGCTGCGCTGCCAAGCCCCTTGTGATCGGCCGCCGGCCCGGCGGCGATGGAGACGCCGACGGCGTTGGGCGGGCGGTTCACGATGCCGCCCGCGAAGGCGTAGACGATGGGCCTCCCGCCCGCCACATTGGCGATGGCATCCAAGGCCTCTGGCGACATGGCGAAGAAGTAGTCCACCTTCTTCTCGTTCGCCAGGTAGTCGGCAAGCTCGTCGTAGGGGTCGTCGCGGAACTCATAGTTCCGGCGGAAGAAGCGCACGTTGTCGCCCGCCGCAAAGCCGTCGGCCTTGAGCGCTTCCAGGAAGGCGAGTCGCGTCGCCTCCGTGCTCGCGCCGAGGTCCGGCTCCAGGATGCCGATGGTCGGCGGGTCATCGCCGCAGGCGGTGACGGCCAGCGCGATGAGCAGGGCGACGAGGGCGGATGCGGCGATGCGGAGGTGTTTCATGGTTCTCATTATATTTCCAGTGAGAAGCTTGCCTTGTAGTCGGGCTCTTCGGCGGCCCAGCCGAAGCGCTCGGCGATGCGCTGCTTCAGACCGGCGCGCGCCTCGGGCTCGCCGTGGGTGATGAAGAGCGTGCGCGGCGCGGCGGTGAAATTGCTCAGCCACTGCAGCGTGTCCTGCCAATCGGCGTGGGCGGAGATCCCGTTGATGACTTCGATGGAGGCGCGCACGGGGATGAACTGGCCGTGGATGCGCTCCGTCTTCTCGCCGCTCAAAAGGCGCCGCCCCCTGGTGCCTTGGGCCTGATAGCCCACGAACAGCACCGTCGTCGCCGGATCCGGCAGGCGGTGCTTCAGGTGATGCACGATGCGCCCGCCTTCGCACATGCCGCTGGCGGCGATGATGATCATCGGGCCCGGCATATCGTTGAGCCGCTTCGATTCCTCCACCGTGCGGACGAAGCGCAGGCGGTGCGCATGCAGGGGGCAGCGCTCCGGGTCTTTGAGGAGCGCCACGCTCAGCTCATGCTCGTCGCTATGGCGGCAGTAGACCTCCGAAACATCGCTCGCCATGGGGCTGTCCACATAGACAGGGATATCCGGGATGCGTCCGCTATCCTGCAGCCGGCGCAGGTGGTAGAGCATCCGCTGGGTGCGCCCCACCGCGAAGGCCGGCATGAGCAGGACCCCTTTCCGTTGCGCGACTTTGTTGACGACTTCGGCGAGCTGCTCTTCCACCGAGGTCGCCGGGTGCGCGCGATGGCCGTAGGTGGACTCCACCACCAGGTAGTCGGCCTCCGTCACCGGCTCCGGCGGCTTCATGAAGACGCGGTCGTAGCGGCCCAGGTCGCCGGAGAAGACGATGGCCGCGCGGCGGCGGCGCAGCTCCACGGTGAATTCGAGGATAGAGGAGCCGAGGATGTGGCCGGCGCGGCGCATCGTGACGCTGATGTGCTCGCCCACCTTGGTCGGCTCGTTCGGGCGCACCGCGCGGATGAGCCGCAGGGCGCGCTCGGCGTCCCTCTCCGTGTAAAGCGGGACCGCGGGACGGTGCTTGGAGTAGCCCAGCTTGTTCGCGTAGGCGGCCTGCTCCTCCTGCAAGCGCCCCGAATCGGGGAGCATGATCTGCGCCAGGTCGCGGGTTCCCTGGGAGGCGAAGACCTTGCCGCGGAAGCCGTCCTTCACGAGCTTGGGCAGATAGCCCGAGTGGTCAATGTGCGCGTGGGAGAGGATGACGGCGGTGATCCTGCGCGGATCTATGAAGAAGGGCTGGCGGTCCCGCTGCTCTAGGTCGTCATTCCCCTGGAAGAGGCCGCAATCAATGAGGTAGGTCGCGCGGCCGAAGCGGAGAAGATACTTCGAGCCGGTGACAGTCCCGGCGGCGCCGAGGAAGGTGAGGGAGAGTTCGGACACGGTGTGTTCCTTGGCACCCATTGTCGCAGGGATGGGGCCCCTTGTGCGGGGGGTGTGCCAACCGCCCCTGGACAGGCGCGGGGGACGGGCCGAATACTTGTGGCGTGCGTTGCGAGCGACGGCGCGGGCTGTGGACAAGACTTAACTTGTGAGTTACTATGCGACTTGATGTTGTCTATCACGGCAGGCTGCATAAAGTAGTGGCGCTGTACGATAGTTCCGGAAGGTCCCCTGCGATGGACTTTCTGGAGCGGCTGCGTCGGACGAACAGGAACTCTGCCGAGGCCCTTGTTCGACGATCGGAGAGCCTTGCGAATCACGGCCCAGTCGCAAACACAGCGATCTCGCGCCAAATCAAAGGGAGGAAGAACCTCTTCGAGCTTAAGTCGCATCAGGGGGACAGGCTCCTCTATTCCCTCCTGCCCAATGGAGATATCGCCTTCTTGGGAGGATTTCACAAGGGCGCGCCGCCCGAACCGGAGTTCGAGAGAGCAGAGCGATACCGCGACGTGATTCTCACATGGATGCGCCCGAAGGGATAGCGTTAATGACCACAAATCCACGGCGGTACTATACGGAAACCAGTGAGAAGCCTCTGCTTCAACAATGGGCGGACGAATACCGCAACGACCCCGTCTACATCGCCATCGGCCTCGCCATGGAGGTCACCGAGTCCGTCGCGCGGGAGCTGCGGCGGCGCAAGCTCACCCGAGCCTGGCTCGCCCGGCAGATGGGCGTCTCCCAGGCTCACGTCTCCAAGGTCATGAGCGCGCCGCCCAACATGACCCTCACCACCATCGCCAAGATGGCCGTCGCCCTGGGCTATGAGCCGCGCGTCGTGCTCAAGGGCCGCCGCTTGAAGCCCGTCGGCCCCAAGAAGACCCCTTCGCGCAAGGTCCGCGCCTCTTCCCGGCGCCGCTAGGCCGCCTTCCTGTCACAAATTGACACGCCGGGGCGCCCCTGGGTAGCATGGTGCCAACCTTCAGAAGTGCGAACCGGGCGGCGCAAGCCTTCCATCCCGGCCTTCCTCTTCACTAAGCAGAGACGCTATGCCCTCCAATCCCATCCTTCCCATCTTTCCTAAGACGGCGGTCATCGGGCCGGACAACCGGCTGAGCATCGGCGGCATCGAGGCCGCCGCGCTGGCCAAGACCTACGGCACGCCCCTCTACGTCTTCGATGAGCAGACCCTCCGCTCCCAGTGCCGCTCCTACAAGCAGGAGTTCGGCAAGCGCTACCCATCGGTGCAGGTCCTCTACGCCTCCAAGGCCCTCCTCCTCGCGCCGCTGGTGAAGCTCATCGCCGAAGAGGGGCTCGGGCTGGACGTCGTCTCCGGGAACGAAGCCGCCATCGCCAGGGCTGCGGGCCTTCCGGCGGAGCGCGCCTACTTCCACGGCAACAACAAGACGCCCGATGAGCTGGAGCTCGCGCTCAAGTGGAAGATCGGGCGCATCGTCGTGGACAACTTCCATGAGCTGAAGCTGCTGGACGAGCTGGCCGCCAAGGCGAAGCGCAAGCAGGACATCCTCCTGCGCATCTCCCCCGGCGTGGACCCCCACACGCACCACAAGACCACCACGGGCATCACGGACAGCAAGTTCGGCTTCACCTTGGAGAACGGGCAGGCGATGGAGGCCGTGCGGCTGGCCCAAGAGGCCAGGAGCCTCAACCTCATCGGCATCCATATCCACCTCGGCTCGCCGATCTATGAAGTGGCGCCCTACGCCGAAGGGATCAACGTCATCTTCGGCTTCATCGCCAAGGCGAGGGACAAACACGGCCTGAAGCTGCTGGAGTTCAGCCCCGGCGGCGGCTTTCCCATCCGGTACGTCGTGGACAAGGCGCCGCCGCCCCTGGCGAACTACGCCGAGACCATCACGGCGGCGCTCAAGGCCGCCTGCAAGCGGCACAAGTTCGATCTGCCGAAGCTCGTGCTGGAGCCCGGCCGCTCCATCGTCGGTCGCGCGGGTGTCGCCCTCTACACCGTCGGCGCGACCAAGACGATCCCCGGCGTCCGCAAATACGTCTCCGTGGACGGCGGCATGGGGGATAACATCCGCCCCGCCATCTACGGCTCCAAGTATGAGGCCTTCGTCGCCAACCGCGTCGAGTCCAAGGAGCGCGAGAAGGTGACCATCGCCGGGAAATACTGCGAATCCGGCGACGTGCTCATCAAGGACTACAAACTGCCGAAGGTCCGGGCCGGCGATATCATCGCCATCCCGGCCTCCGGCGCCTACTGCATCGCCATGTCCAGCAACTACAACGCCGTCTCGCGCCCGGCCATCGTCCTCGTCAATAAGGGCAGGTCCAAGCTGTGGCGCAGGCGGGAGACCGCGGAAGACTTGATGCGGAACGAAGTGCTGTAAGGAGACCTTTGTATTTCGGACAGCGTCCTGATGCGAATCCTCCTCTCCCTCGATGGGAGAGGAACTCGAGCGTAGCCCGAGAGGAGAGGGTGAAGACTATCGTGAGCAGAAGTGCACGATAGTATTTCTGCCCCAGGGCGCTTTGCCCCTGGATCACTCAGGTTCTTTCTATGTGGAACGTCATCGGGCATGAGCGGGTGGTCCTAGCCCTGGCCCAATCGGTCAAGGATGGAAAGCTGGCCCACGCCTACCTCTTCACCGGTCCCCAGGGCATCGGCAAGATGACCCTCGCGATGCAGCTGGCCTGCGCCCTCAACTGCCTCGCCGATGGCAAGCCCTGCGGCGCCTGCGCCCAGTGCAAGCGCATCCTGGATGGCAAGCACGCCGATGTGCAGGTGGTGGGCTTGGGGGGAGACGGCGAAGAGACGCAGAAAGAGATCAGCATCAAGCAGGTGGAGGCCCTGCAGGAGATGGCCAGCCTGGCTCCTTTCGAAGGCGCGCACAGGGTCTTCATCATCGAAAACGCCGAGCTGTTGAACGTGAACGCCGCCAACCGCCTCTTGAAGACGCTGGAGGAGCCTCCCGCGCAGGTCTGCATCCTCCTCCTCTCTCGTGAGCCGGCGAAGCTCCTCCCCACCATCGTCTCCCGCTGCCGCGTCTACGACCTCCGCTCCGTGCCGGAACAGGCCATCACCGATGCCCTGATGAAGCTCCACGGTACCGATAAGGAGCGCGCCCGCGAGCTCGCCCGCCTCTCCGAGGGGCGCATCGGCTGGGCCCTGGCGGCGGCGCAGAACCCCGCCGTGGAGGAAACCCGCCGCGACCTGGTGGATGAGGCCGTCGAGCTTATCGAGTCGGGTTATGTGGAGCGCCTCCAGCTGGCGGGGCGCATGGCCCAGGACTTCTCCCGCAGGCGGGAGGAGTCCTATGAGGCCCTCGCCCTCTTGCGCCGGCTCTGGCGGGACGCCCTCCTGCTGAAGGGCGGGTCGCCCCAGGCCGTCGTCAACGCCGATAGGCGTGATATGCTGGAGAGGATGACCGGGTCGCTCACGCTGGCTGAGCTGGCGGGGGCCATCCGGGAAACCGAGTCGGCCATAGCGCGGCTGCAGTTGAACGCCAACCCGCGCTTGACCCTCGAAACTTTTGCGTTGAACCTGCCGCTGGTGAAGGCGGCGGAGCCCGCTCCAACAGGGCGGCCCGCGGCCGAGCCGGAAGCGGAACAGGTCTAGATCAGAGCAGACATGGCAGGAGTCGTCGGCTTACGATTCATGAAGGCTGGCAAGGTCCAGTACTTCGACCCTGGGGACGAGGAGTTCGCCGTCGCCGAATCGGCCGTCGTCGAGACCGAGCGCGGCCTGGAGACGGGGCTCGTCGCCATCGCCCCCACCCAGGTGCTGATGCAGAAGATCAAGGGCTCCTTGCCCAGGATCGTCCGCAAGGCCGCCCCTGAGGACCTGGCCGCCCGCGACCGCAACAAGGCCCGCGCCGACGAGATCTATAACGAGGCCCGCGCCATCGTGCGCGACCTCAATCTCGAGATGAAGATCGTCGAGGCCTTCATTGACCTCACGGGCGAGCGCCTCACCGTGAGCTACACCAGCGAAGAGCGCATCGAATTCCGCCCCATCCTCCAGCGCCTGGGCGCCAAGCACGCCGGGAAGATAGACCTGAAGCAGCTTGGGCCGCGGGACCATACCAAGGCCCTCGGCGGACTGGGACGCTGCGGGCGCGAACTCTGCTGCAGCAGCTGGCTCACAGAGTTCGCGCCGGTCACGATGAAGATGGCGAAAGAGCAGGACCTTCCCCTCAGCCCCCCGGGGCTGGCGGGGGTCTGTGGAAGGCTCCGCTGCTGCCTCCGCTATGAGTATGAGCAGTACCGCGAGCTGAAGCAGGGCCTCCCCAAGATCGGCGCGACCGTACCCACAGCCAACGGCCCCGCCCGCGTCGTCGTCGGCCACCCCCTCAAGCAGACCGTCACCGTCCAGCTGGAAAGCGGCGCATGGGTGGAAGTCTCCATGGCCGAGCTGAGCGGCGCCGCCCCCGCCAAGCCTCTTCCCGTCCCCGTGCCCGCCGCGCCCAGCGCCGCCGAAGGCATGGGGCGCGTCGAGCCGCGCCCGCCCCAGGAGCGCGACCGCCGCGACGACCGCAGAGGCGGCCCGCGAGGCGACCGCAGAGATGATCGGCGCGACGACCGCCGCAACGAGCCCCGCCAGGACAACCAGCGCCGCGACGACCGCCGGGACCAGCCCCGGGGCGATCAGCCCAGGGGCGACCGCCGTGATGATCGCCGCGACGACCGCGGTGGCCCGCCCCGGCATGACCGGCGCGATGATCGCCGCGATCAGCGCCCGCCCTACCAGCAGCAGGGCCCGCGCCCCCAGGACCAGCGGCGCGATGAGGGGGGCCAGCCGCCGCCCCCGCCGCCTCAGCAGGGGCCGGACCAGGGCCAGAGCAGCCCGAGCGGGCAGTAGCTAGCCTTTCGCAAGCGCCGCCTTTCGGCCGGAGGATCGCATGCCGCCGCGCATGGGCCTAGTGATGAGCATCGGGGAGCATGCGCCACGCTCCCGCGTCATCGAGTTCGCCCAGCGCGCCGAAGCCCTGGGCTATGACGCCCTTTGGATGGGCGAATCCTGGGGACGGGACGTCTTCACTGGCCTCACCCACATCGCCTGCAGCACCAGCCGCATCAAACTCGCCACCGGCATCGTCAACGTCTTCAGCCGCACGCCCGCCCTCATCGCCCAGACCATCGCCTCCCTCGATGAGATCTCCGGGGGCCGCGCCATCCTCGGCCTCGGCTCCTCCGGCGAGAAGGTCGTGCGCGATTGGCACGGCCTCCCCTTCGAAAGGCCCGTCGCCCGCACCCGCGAATATATCGAAGCGATCAACCTTATTTTGAGCGGCGCGCGCGCCGACTATAGCGGCAACTTCGTGAAGATCCGCGACTTCCAGCTCAGGTTCAACCCGCCGCGCCGGAAGGTCCCCATCTACGTCGCCGCCATGGGGCCCAAGAATATCGAGATGGTGGGCGAAGTGGCCGATGGCTGGTCCCCCGTCTTCTTCTCCCTGGGCCACCTGCCCGAGTTCCGGCGGCAGCTCCAGGCCGGCGCAGCCAGGCGTGCCAGGCCCTTGGACGCCGTCGCCATTTCCCCGTGGCTCCTCTGCTGCGTCACGGACGACCTGGCCCAGGCCCGCGACCTCGCGCGCGGCCATCTGGCCTATTACGTCGGCGGGATGGGCAGGTACTACAACGAGCTCATGCAGCGCTACGGCTACGTGGAAGAGGCCAAGCGCATCCGCGAGCTGTGGCTCCAGCGCGATCGCAAGGGCGCCGCCGCCCTGGTGACCGATGCGATGGTGGACGCCATCGCCATCGTGGGGCCTAGGCGGCGCTGCCAGGAGCGCATGCTGGAGATGGAGGCCCAAGGCGTGAGCGCGCCGGTCGTCTTCCTGCCCTTCAGCCTCTCCCGCGACCAGCTCCGCGATACCATCGAAGGCCTCGCGCCCAAGAGCTTCGCCTAGGGGATGCGACATCCTTCCTGGTAGGGGACGGCCTGCCCTTTCCGAAGGGCCGGCGCCATGCGCCGGAAGGCCGTCCCTCGCGCCGCTAGTCCGCGAAGACGAACTTCCGCCACTCGGCCCGCGAATCCAGATACGGCACAAAGAGCGAGTACGGCGTTGTGCTGGGCCGCGTCGGCTTCGAAAGCAACGTCATCCCCGCCTCCTTCGGCGTGCGCCCCGCCTTCCGGTGGTTGCACGCCATGCACGCCGTCACCACATTCTCCCACTCATGCTTGCCGCCGCGCACCCGGGGAACAACATGGTCCAATGTCAGCGGGCGCACCTCGTTGCCGCAATACTGGCAGCGGTGCTTATCGCGGATGAAGGCATCGCGCCGGGTCAGGCGGCGCATCGGCAGGGGACGGCGGACGTGGTATCGAAGACGCACCACTGTGGGCAGGTGGAAGATCCTCGTCGCCGTGCGCAGGCTTCCCGCCCCGTTCTCCACCATCTCGGCCTTGCCCTTATCAATGAGCACAAGGGCGCGGCGCACATTGCAGACGTTCAACGGCTCGTAGTTTTGGTTCAGCAGCAGAACGAGCGTATTCGTTCCCATACAGCCTGCCCGATCGGTGTCACTCCCTTGCGTCTCGGATGGCTCGCAGCTCCGCGTAGGCCTCGTGGAAGTCTCCGGGCACCATGCCGAAGGCGTTGCCGGGGAGTTTTTCCTCAGCACTAAGATATACAGGGACAAAGGCCGAGTCAACAAGGGTGTTGGTCAGCCCTTCGCGTATCTTGGTCACCTCTTCACCCGCCAGGGGCGCGCTCTCCGGCACCAGCACCGCCAGGCGCGCCAGGACGGCGATCAGGAAGCCCGCCCCGATGACGCCCGTCAGCGCGCCTAACCCGGCCCCGGCGATCTTATCCACGAAACCCAGGAAGACCAGCTTCAAGAACTTCTGGATCGCCGCGCCGATGATCTGCACGACGATGAAGACGATGGCGCCGATGACCACATAGGCGATCACCGTGGCCGTCGCGTCGTTCTCCACACTGTTCGTCGCCCAGGACGCGATGGGCTCGCTCAGCCGCGCGCCGATGAGGGCCGCCAGCAGGATGCCGAGGATAAGGAAGACGGACCTGATGAAGCCGGACTTCCAGCCCTTATAGGCGCTGAGCAGAATCATGACCAGGATGACGATATCGAGCCAGTTCATGCGGCCTCCGGTTCCCTAAGGAGGGACATCTGCTCCGATTCTAGCAGGGCGGCGGAGGTTTCGGTGACGCCCTAAGGTGTGGAGATGGGGAGGTGCCGTCTCGAGTCAGTCTGCAACCTCTGGCGGAGCGACGCCGCATCTGGCAGAATAGACGCGTTTGAGGCTTGCTGGTTGCAGCACGCTTCACCTGTCCGAACCGAATAGCCCCGCAGCGATCGCGCGCTCCGGCAGTTGGGTCGGCGATAAGCGCCCCAACGAACCGCGCTCGGCGCTGCCCATACTCAGGCATGCGCAGCCAAGAAAGCGAGCCCCTGCTTGTCCTCCGAACTTGCTCTCTGGATCGTCTTCGGCGGCGTCGTCACCGGCGTCCTCGCCCTCGATCTCGGCGTCTTCCACCGCAAGGCTCACGTCGTCCATTTTAAAGAGGCGATCGCCTGGAGCGCCGTCTGGATCAGCCTCGCCCTCCTCTTCAACCTCGGCATCTTCATCTGGCGCGGGTCGGACGACGGCGTCAAGTTCCTCACTGGCTACCTCATCGAAAAGTCGCTCAGCGTGGACAACGTCTTCGTCTTCGCCCTCATCTTCACCTACTTCAAGGTGCCGGGCGAATACCAGCACCGCATCCTCTTCTGGGGCATCCTGGGCGCCCTGGTGATGCGCGCCATCCTCATCGCCGTCGGCATCACCCTCCTGGAGAACTTCCACTTCGTCATCTACATCTTCGGCGGCTTTCTCATCTTCAGCGCCTACCGCCTTGTGAAGGATAAAGACAGGGAGATCCACCCGGAAAGGAATCCCGTCATCCGCCTGGCCAAGAAGGTCATCCCCACGACGGATACCTACCACGGCGCGAAATTCTTCGTCGTCGAAAATGCCAAGCGGGTGGCGACTCCCCTCTTCATCGTCCTGCTTGTGGTGGAGGTCACGGACCTCATCTTCGCCATAGACTCCATCCCCGCCATCCTTGCCATCACCACGGACTCCTTCATCGTCTACACCTCCAACGTCTTCGCCATCCTCGGCCTGCGCGCTCTTTACTTCGCCCTGGCGGGCATCCTGCAGATGTTCCACTACCTGCACTATGGCCTGGCCGTCATCCTGGCGTGGGTGGGCGTGAAGATGCTGATGACGGACGTCTGGAAGGCGCCCATCGTGCTCTCCCTTGGCGTTGTGGCGGGCATCCTGGCGGTCTCCGTTCTCCTCTCGCTCAAGCTCAAGCCCCAGGGCAAAGGCCACGCCGGTGCCCATGCGGGCTAGCAGAGGCATTTCTTACTGATCATGGAGGAAGGCCCCGGGCAACCGGGGCCTTCTTGTTCGGGAGGGATGGCGCGCTAGAAGCCCCCGGCAAGCCGCTCTGCCTGGGAGGCTTCGTCCGCGATAATGAGGAGCGTGCGATCGCCGGTGATGCGGAGATAGTGGTAGCGGCCCCCGGCGGCGCCGGCGATGGTGGTGGGCGTCTTCTGCGCCTGGCCCTTCTGCGCCTCGAGCGATTTCGCATAGAGATCGAAGAACTCCTTCGCGTCGTTCTGCGTGTCCCAGCGCGTGGGGATGGCGATGGCCTTTTCGCCGCTCGGCCCCCGGAAATAGGCGAGCCTATCGCCGCCCCAGCCCTCCGCGCCCCGGTTCGCGTCCGCCCGGCTCAGGTGGGCGTCCAGCAGGATGCGGTAGGAGAGCTCGCCCATGTAATCGGTGTCCGCAAGCACCCAGCCCGCGCCCAGGCGCTCGGCTAGGCCGCCGGGCAGCGTCACCGCCAGGGCGGGCTCGCGGCTCGTGTATTTCTCCGGGTGGAGGATCTGCTCCGTCGTCTTCGGCGGGTCGGCGTAGGCGTCGTTGATGGCCTTCCAGCCGCCGGTGCGGTAGAGGTAAACGGCGAACAGCAGGCCGTCCGTATAGGGGAAGTTGAGCGATTGTTCCAGGACGAAGGGGATGGAGGCGCGGTCAATCGTGCTGATGATGGCGCGGGCCTCTTCGTTGATCTTCCGGGGGTCGAGGAAGGCCTGGGCGTAGAGCTGTCCCGCCAGGGTGGCATCGCCTTCGATGAGGGCGGTGAGGGCGGCGGAGGCTTCGGAGTCGTCTTCCAGCGCATCGCCTTTCGTGTGGATATCGAAGTGGTCTTGCTGGAGGGCGTGGACGAACTCGTGGGCGTGGGTCATCTCCTCCAGCTGGCTGAAGGTCTTGCCTGAGGTCACGATATAGAGGTCGCCCGTCTTGGTGTCGAAGAGGCCCAGGATCTCATCGCCGAGCTGCTTGAGCTGCAGGGCCGCGAGATCGGTCCCGGGAGAAAGCAGGCCCAGGGCGATCAGCACCTCCTGGACGGTCTGCATCTCCTTGGCGTCCTCCGATTCGAAACCCCGGCGGAGCTTTTCGGCCAGGCTCTCTTTGGTAAGCAGCTTTCGCTTCGGCTCCCCGGCCGGCTGGAGACCCCGCATGTTGACGATGCGCTCCTCCGTGACCTTCAGGCGCTCAAGGAGGTCCGGCGGGAATGGCAGGCCGATAACCGGGGTAGGCGTAGGCCGGGCCGTGGGCGTGGGTCCTGCATCCGGGATCGGGGTCGGCGTTGGCGCCGGCGCCGGACGGGTGGGCGCAGGGATGGGCGTGGGCGTCGGCGTGGGCTTGACCGTCTGGCAGGCGGCAAGGGCCAAGGAGAGCGCCGCGCCCAGGAGCGCAAGGCGGATGGCGATGTGGGTTGGGAGGCGCATAGGAGTAGGTGCCGTAGCTATTCATAGTACGACGGGCAGGGGGTTTTGGGACGACCGGGGGCGCGGGGCGCGTGAGTTAGGGTTGCGGGGCAGCCCAGTCAGCGTAGGCCCGTTCGTCGTGGCAATTGCCATCGCCGCTCCTCAGGGTGACAGAGGGGGCGCCCCGTTCGGTGGACCCAGGGCGCGTGCCCCGCGCCCCTACGCTGTGGTTTCTCCTTTCAGGTGTGATGGGTGTGGGGATAGGTGTGCTGCAGAGGGCCCGACGGTGTGCCATGGGTGGACGCGTCCAGCAAAGGTGCGGGCGTTTAACGTCCCAGTGGGACAGGGCATCGCGATAGCAGTCTCGCGACTTCCCCACAGTGCCCTCGGCGACATGGGTCAGCCGGTCACGCCCGCGTGTGAGTCGTCCAAGACGGACAGATCGTACGATCTTCCTTCGTCGCGTGGGCCTAGGCCAAGTGCGAGTGCGAAGCGGGGGCTGAGCGCCGGGTACCATTCGGCGCGGCGTCCCGCAACGGGGCCGCTCTGCAGAACTCTGTGGCATAGGCTGAGGGTGTATCGCCATACGTTCCTCTACTTCAATGATAAGTACTAATGTTAAGTAGGGAGAGGACAAGAGGGTCTACCACGGAGGGCACAGAGATGAGAAGGGAACGGGGAGGAAGAGAGTATCCACGAAGGACTCGAAGCGCCGCAACGGGGCGATAGACACTCCACGCCTGGGAGCATGCAAGACCCGCGCTGAGGCGATAGGATAGGGGCATGTCGTTCCTGGGCGTTTCGTTCATCGGGCTGGTGATCGGCCTCTTGGCGCTGGGGGCGGTGTTCTATGGTATCGAGCGGGTGTGGCCGGCGATACCGAGGCGTCCTCGCGCGCCGAATGCGCTGACGACGGACATTCTGTGGTGGTTCGTGACGCCGTTCATGAGTCGCATCGCGATGGTGGTCACGCTGGTCGTGGCGGCGGCGATCGTGGCAGTAACCTTCGGCAGGCCGGAGGGCGAAGGGATCCGCCGCTTTTTTGAGCGGGAGAATGCCGTGAGCCGCCTGCCGCTGTGGGCGCAATCGGCCATCGTGGTGCTGTGGCTGGACCTGGCGGGCTATTGGGGCCACCGGTGGTTCCATCGGGTGAAGCGCTTGTGGCGGTTCCACGCCGTCCACCACTTTTCCGAATGGGTGGACTGGCTCTCCTCCGTTCGCGTGCACCCGGTGAACGAGCTGGGGATGCGCCTCCTCCAGGCGCCGCCGCTCTTGGTGTGCGGCTTCCATTTCTCGGCGGTGGCGGCTGCCGCGCCGGCGCTGACGCTGTATGCGATCTTCATCCACGCGAACGTGCCGTGGGGCTTCGGGCCGCTGCGCTATGTCATCGCGACGCCGGTCTTTCACCGCTGGCACCATACGTCGCAGGATGAGGGACTGGACAAGAACTTCTCTGGCGGGCTGGTCTGGCCCGACCTTGTCTTCAAGACGCTCTACCTGCCGAAGGGGCGTCAGCCGGAGCGGTTCGGCCTGAGCGGCGAACACGTGCCGGAGGATATCCTGCGGCAGATGGGCTACGGCTTCACAGGGCGGTGAGGAGGCGCATGATAGAGGCGAGGGAAGCTGTGCCGGATGGATCGCCGTGAAGAGACCAGCAGTTTTTGACGGCTGGGTACGTTAGGGATTCCAGGGTCCGTGGATGAAATGGTCGGCGGAGGTTTGGCTGTCTGCGACGATGATGGTGGTGCGGCGGTCCCTGATGCCGATGTAGTGGTAGCGCCCGCCCGCCGCGGCTCTGACGTCGCTCCCCGAGCTTTCCGGGGAGGCGCCTTGGGCGCGCAACGACTCGCGATAGGCCTCGAAGAATTCGCGAGCATCATTCTGCGTGTCCCAGTTCGCCACAAGCGCGACCGCCTCTCCCGTTTCTCCACCGGTTGCTTTCATGTGTACATAGCTGTCAGTGCCCCATCCGGCGGCCGCTTGGCTCGCGGCATCCCGGCCGATATGGATTTCGAGCAGAGTGCGGTAGAGCAATTCGCCGAAAACGCCTCCGCTTGCGACGCGCCATGCGTCCACGCGGCTTAGGAGGATGCTAGGTGGCCTGAGGGCGACCGGCGATTCGCGGGCGAGATATTTTTCGATGTGCAGAACCTGCTCCGAAGAGACGGGGCGGTCCTGATAGGCTCGGTTCACAGCCTCCCACCCGCCCCGACGATGGAGCTCCGTAACAAAGGCCAACCCGTCAACATATACGAACCGTTCAAGGGCCCTCAGCACAGGCGGAGCCTCAGCCAGGAGGGGGGCAAGGTCGCTGTTGGGAGCAACGGCTATCGCGTCACCCGGCAAGAACCGCTGCATATAGAGCCCTTCGGTGAGCATCGCATCGCCTTCGATTAGCGCGAGCACCGCACGCGAAGCGTCAGCGTCTGCGCCATAGGGCCTGAGCAAATCAGGAAGGAGAGCATTCGCATCTTGCAGGGCATGGAGGTACTCGTGGACGTAGACCTGTTCCTCGGCTTGCGTGAAAGATGGACCGCGTTGGACGATGAAAATCTGGTTGGTGCTTGGGTAAAAGTATCCAAGGAGCGCTTTGCCTTCCAGGCTATTCATCAGATCGAAGAAGTCTACGCTGGGTGGGAGCAGCCCGAGGGCGGTCAGCATCTGGCTGAATCGTTTTTCGTCCGAGATGTCTCTGAAGATGAAAGACTGTTGCACGATGAGATCGAGGTTCTTTTGTGAGACTAGTCTTCGGCCCGGAGGAGTCTGGAGGGAGAGGCCTCGGATCTCCGAGACGCGTTGATCGTAGATCTGGACATTGGCGCGAAGAGAGTTTGGGAATGGAGTGCCCTCGACAGGCTTGAGGATGTCATAACCGGACTGCTTCCTACAGGCGGGAAGAATCGTCATGCAGAGGACGAGGAACACCGCTAAGCAGCGCTGGTTTCTTCGTGAGCCAGGCATATCGGAGCGATTATATCAAGGCCGTCCCGCATGGGGAGGATCAACTCTTGGCGAAGGCGATGGGCTTGCCTTTGCGGAGGAGGAGGGCGGTGCCTGGGCCGTAGAGTCGCGGCGGGGCGAGGGGTTGATCATCGAGGGTTGCCGAATCGTTGGTGATGTGGAGGCGAAGGCCGCCGGAGAAGAAATCGCCGGTGAGGCGGAGGGAATCGCCATCGGCTGTGGCGGAGGCGAGGAGCGCGCCGGAGGCATCGGCGATGCGAACGGCGGGGCCTTCCGCGGCGAAGGAGAGGCCTGGCGCGAGGAGGAGCGGGCTGTTGCGCTCGATTTTGGCGAGGGGTTTGCCGTCACGCGCGCGGAGGTCCATGTTGACGGCGATATGGCCGTCTTCGCCCCGGTGGCGGAGCCGGAAGATTTCGAGGCCTTCGAGGACGATGACGCCGCTGGTGTTGCCGATGGCGCAGGGGCCGAGGAGGAGGGTGCAGGTGAGCGCGGCGGATCTAGGCGCGGTCCCCGGTTTTGGAGGAGGGCGCGAAGCGGGGTTGTGCTCGTGCTGCGCCCAGGCGGCGGGAGCGAGGTATTGCTTGCAGAGGACGCAGAACTTGAGGTCGTCTTTGGCGCGACGGGCGCGGTCTTCTTCGCGAAGGGGCATGGGCAGATTATAGGCGTTCCATCGCGGAGGGCGTAGACTAGCGCCATGGCGAAGCGGCACAGCATACGGACGAAGCGGGTCTACGAGGCGCCGGAGGCGAGGGACGGGAGGCGGTTCCTTGTGGACGGGCTGTGGCCCAGGGGAGTCTCTCGGGAATCGGCGCGGATCGAAGCCTGGCTGCGGGAGGTCGCGCCGAGCGATGGGCTGCGGAAGTGGTTCGCGCACGAGCCTGCGAAGTGGGAGGAGTTCCGGCGCAGATACGCGCTGGAGCTTGAGGCGAAGGAGGCGACGTGGCGGCCGATCATGGAGGCGCTGGCGAAGGGCGATGTGACGCTGGTCTTCGCGGCGAAGGATGCGCAGCACAGCAACGCCGAGGCGTTGAGGGGGTATCTGGAGGGGAAGCGGGGGTGAGGGCCAGGGCGGAGTGTGCGCCCGATGGGGATGGGATTACGAAGGCAATCTGGGGAAGATGCACCCTCACCTTCCGGGAAACATCGGGGCCGAGGATACGGCCTGAGGACAAATGCTTCTCGGGTTCCTCTCCCCGACGGTTCATTGGAATGAACCTCGGGAGAGGGACAGATCGGCGCAGCGCACGCTCACGGGAAAGGGCTGCCCGTACGCAGATGGGTTGTTAGGGCCTGGGGTTGCCGGTGACTTGCTTGGCGAGGCGGGCGACTTCAGCGGAGAGCTTGGCCAGGGAGGCCTCCGTCTGATATTTCTCGGCGAGGTGTTTCTGGAAGAGCTCGTTGAGGGCGGTCAGCTCGCGGATCTTCTGCTCCAGGTGTTCGGTGGCTTCGGCGACCTTTTGCTCGAGCTGGCGCTGGTAGGCCAAGTTTTCGCGGACGAGGCGCTGGCGCTCCAGGGCGCGGTGGACGGCGTTGAGGATCTCTTCGCCGTGGAAGGGCTTGGGGATGTAGTCGTAGGCGCCGTGGCGGAGGGCCTGGACGGCGGTTTCGATATCGCCGGTGCCGGTGACCATGATGATGGGGATATCGGCGCTGATGGCATGGAGGCCGCGCATGACTTCGATGCCGGTCATGCCGGGCATCTTCATATCCGTGAGGACCAGATCGGGCTGGCGCTGGCCGGCGGCTTGCAGGGCTTGCCGGCCGCTGGATGCGCCGATGACCTCGTAGCCGTTGGGCTCCAGGAAGCGGCGGATGAGGAAGAGGATGTCCGGCTCATCGTCTATGGCGAGGATCAGGGGCTTGCTCATTCTGGTGCGCTCCAGTGGGAAGATGGGTTGCTGGGGCTGTTCATGGCGTTTTTTGCTCGGCCTCTTGAGCGGGCAGGGTGATCAGGAAAGTTGCGCCCTTGCCGGGGGAGCTGATGGCGGAGATATCGCCGCCGTGGGCCTTGATGATGGTGTGGGAGATGGAGAGGCCGAGGCCGGTGCCTTTGCCGGGCTCTTTGGTGGTGAAGAAGGGGTCGAAGATCTTGGCGATGACATCGGGGGTCATGCCGGGGCCGTCATCGGCGAAAGAGATGGAGACGCGCTCGCCGGCTTTTGCGGTGGCGATGACGAGGACGCCCTTGCCGTTGGCGGCGAGCATGGCGTGCTCCGCGTTGATGATGATGTTGATGAAGACCTGCTGGAGCTGGTTGCCATCGCCGATGATGCGCGGGAGGTCGGGCTGGAGGCGGGTGACGACCTGGATGTTGCCGGCCTTGAGCTCGTAGGAGCGCAGCTGGAGGGCGCTGGCGAGGGCGTCATTGATGTTGACGGGGGCGCGCTGGAGCTTGTAGGGCCGCCCGAAGGCGAGGAGGTTGCGAACGATGTGGGAGGCGCGCTCGGCGTTAGCCTTGATGGTGAGGATGTCACGCCGGAGGCTCTGGGGGAGGGCCGGGGAGGTGGAGATAAGCTCGCTATAGCCGAGGACGCTGGTGAGGGGGTTGTTGATCTCATGGGCGACGCCGGCGGCCATCTCGCCGATGGAGGCGAGGCGCGCGGTGTGGTAGAGGGCGGCCTGGGAGGCGCGCTCCATAGTGGCGTCATGGAGGATGACGAGGTAGAGATCGCCGGCGCCGCCTTCCGCTTCCGGGCTGTGCATGGGGATGACGCTGGCGATGAGGTAGCGGTCGGCGCCGGATTCCTGGTAGCGGAGCTCCAGGTTGGTGACGTGCCGGCCTGCGGTGAGGGCGCTGGAGAGCTCGGGCAGAGGAAGGGCGTCTGAGAGGGTGACGCCTGCGAGGGAGTCTTCGGCCTTTTTGAGGAGGTCGTGGCAGGCGGGATTGGCGAGGATGATGCGGCCCTCGGGGTCGGCGACGATGAGAGCGTCCGGGGTGGACATGACGAGCTGGTTCAAGAGGGTGCGGCGGCGATCGAGCTCCTGCAGTTGCTGCATGCGCTCGGTGACGTCCCGGATGACGCCTTCCACCGCCGCCAAGCGGCCCGAGCCATCGAAGAGATGGCGGCGGGTCACTTCCACCCAGATGACGGCGCCGTCCGTGCGCAGGGAGCGGTGGGTGAAAGTGGTCCAATCGGAGCTGAGCTTTCCGGTCCGCTTCATCAAGTCGGGGATATCGTCCTTCAGCCAGTACTTGCGTGTGATGTGGGGGTCTGCATAGAAGTCTTCCGGCGTGAGGCCGTAGATGCGCTCGCAGGCGGGGCTGACGTATTCGTAGCCCACGGGCTCTGTCATCCGATAGCGGTAGATCATGTCATGGGCGTTCTCCGCCAGGAGGCGGAAGGTCTCTTCGCGCTTGCGCAACGACTGCTCGGCCTCCACGCGCTGGGTGACGTTCCTGATGACGCCTTCGACGGCGGAGAGGGCGCCTTGGTCATCGAAGATGCAGCGGCGGGAGACTTCCACCCAGAGCTTGGCGCCGTTCTTGTGCTGGGCGGGCAGAACCAGAGCCTGCCACGACTTATCGAGGTCGCTAACCTCATTGTGGATGGCATCGGCCTGTTCCGGGGCCCAGAGCTTGCGGGTGATCTTGGGGTCGGCGTAGAACTCTTCCGGAGTGTAGCCGAAGATGGCGGCACCGGCGGGGCTGACGTATTCATAGCCGTAGGGCTCGGTCATGCGGTAGCGGTAGATCATGTCACCGGAATTTTCCGCCAGGAGGCGGAAGATCTCGCCGCGCGCGCGGAGGGCCTCCTGGGCTTCGACGCGGTCGGTGATGTCACGGGTGATGCCCTGGGCGGCCACAAGGGCGCCGTCATCGTCATAGATATAGGAGACCCTGCGCTCGATCCAGACCATCTTGCCGTCTTTCGTGATGATGCGGACGGTGGCAGGCTCCGCACTCCTGGCGCGGCCGCTGGGGCGGTCTTCCAGGAGCTTGCGGTCGTCCGGATGGACGATCTTGGTCAGGAGGCGGCTGTCATTGTAGAAATCGGCGGGGCTGTAGCCGTAGAGCGCCAGGGCTGAGGGGCTCATATATTCGTAGCCGCGCTGGGGCTGATAGTGGTAGCGATAGATGACGTCCTTGGAGTGTTCGGCGATGGCGCGGAAGCTCTCTTCGCTCCGGCGGAGGGCGCGGTTGGCCTGGACGGAGTCCGTGACATCGCGGATGATGCCCCGGGCGACGAGGGGCTTGCCGGCGGGATCGCGCTCATAGGAGACGCGGGTCTCTATCCAGATAACGCGGCCGTCCTTGCGGACGACGCGGATGCGAGGGGGGCTTTCCGCGGAGTCAGGTCGGCTGACGTCGCGGTTGAGGAGGGGAAGATCGTCCGGGAGGGTGATGCGGGCGAGGAGATCGGGGGCGGCGTAGAAGTCCTGCGGCGCGAAGCCGAACAACGCTTCGCAGCTGGGGCTGATGTATTCGTAGGCGCGCGCGGGGCGGATCCGATGGATGAAGATGACGTCCCGGGAGGTTTCCGCCAGGAAGCGGAGCTGGGCATCGGACTCGCGAAGGGCATCAGCGGAGCGCTTGAACTCGGTGATATCGAAGAAGCTACCGAGGGTGGCGCGCGTGCCTTCGAAGGTGACGCTGCGAACGGATTCGACGATCCACCGCGGGGAGCCGTCCTTGGCGACGGCCTGGAAGCGGTAGGGGGAGGTATCGCCGGAGCGGAGGCGCTTGACGGCTTGAGCGCGGACGTGCTCCCGGTCTTGGGGCGCGATGATGGTCCAGGGGTCGAGGGCGAGGAGCTCAGCGCGGGTGTAGCCGGTGAAGGCGCAGAAGGCGTCGCTCACCAGGCGGAAGCGGCCGCCGGCAAGGATATAGACGCCCGCCGGAGTGATCTCCGCCAGGCTGGCAAAGAGCGAATGCCCGCTGGTTGTCTGCGGATGCTTGGTCATCAGGTCTCTGGCCATAACCGCCGTCACGCCCCGCGCAAGGCACTATTATCCGCGTTGATGCATGGAAGACATCCATCGCGGCTCCCCCTGGTGCCAGGGCACCATAGCTGGATTGTAGAGGGTGGGGGCAATAGCGCAATCGGGACAGCACCCACCCCATACCTAGGGAGGTCGGCTCCGTAGGCGGCGGGCGCTTCTCTTACCCATACCCGAAAGAGAGCCGTGGCAAGGCATCGCCGGCGGTGGGATCCCAAGATGGATAGCTGGAAATGCCGTATAAGAGTATGGTGTGGGTTTGGATAGGTTTTTTTGGCTAGCAACTAGCCTGTCTGGAAGCGGACGGGCGTGCGTCCGGAAGCTGGAGTGTGTGAAGGGCGTTACCGAGCGTTACCAAAGGCCGGTTAGCGCGGAAGGCGCTTCTCCAGGGTCCAAAGGTTCAGGGGGCCTTCCCGACGGCGGGCGCCGCCGAGGGAGGACCGGTTCCGCCTGATCCCGCGACGGGCAGGGTGAAGGAGAAGGTTGAGCCTTTGCCCAGCTCCGAATCAACGGTGATTTTGCCGCCGTGGAGCTCGACGAGGAGCTTGGTGATGACGAGGCCGAGGCCGGTGCCGTCTTCGGCACGGGCGGCGCGGTTGCCGGAGCGGAAGAACTTGGTGAAGAGCTTGACGAGGTCTTCCTTGGAGATGCCGATGCCGCTGTCCTGGACGCTGATGCGGACCATGTCTCCCGCCAGGGAGGCGCGGAGGGTGATGCGGCCACCATCGGGCGTATATTTGTGGGCGTTGGAGAGGAGGTTCGCGAGGACCTGGGTGAGGCGTTGGGGATCGGCCCAGATCTTGGGGAGGTCTCTTGGGACATCAATGACGATGGAGTGCCGCTTTTGGGCGAACGTGGGGGCGGAGGCGGCGACGGTGGCGTCCGCGCAATCGCGCACGTGGAGGGCTGCGGGAGCGAGGGCGACTTTGCCGGCTTCGATCTGCTGCATGTCCAGGAGGTCGTTGACGAGGGCGATGAGCTGGTTGGCGCTCTTTTGTATCTCGCTTACGTACTCGGCCTGCCGGGCGTTGAGGGGGCCGGCATCGCCATCGGCGAGGAATCCGTTGTAGCCCTTGATGATGGTGAGGGGCGCGCGCAGCTCGTGGGAGACCATGCTGATGAATTCGGTGCGCATGCGCCCGAGCTCGCGCTCCTGGGTCATATCGCGGAAGGCGACGAGGCGGCCGATGAGGGAGCCGTCCCTGCCGCAGGCCGGGGTGGAGAAGAGCTCGAATTCGCGGACGGGGGGCTTGGTGAAGAGCTTCTCCTTGAAGGTGCGGTCGCCATCGGTGAGGCTATCCTTGACGGCGGCGATGGCGCGCTCCGCATCGTCGAAGGCGCCGAGGAGGCGGCTTGCAGAGACAGCGAAGGGCCGGCCGATGAGCTGGGTGACGGCGATGCCGTCCGGGAAGAGATCGCGAAGGCGCTCGTTGACGGCCAGGGTGACGCCGTCCGGATCGTAGACGATGACGGCGTCTGCCGTGGCGTCCAGGGTGGAGCGAAGGATGGAGTTGGCGCTGGCGGTGAGGCCGACCTGGGCCTGGAGCTCTGCGGTGCGCTCGGCGGCGGCCTCCCCCAGCTTGCCCTGGCGGGCTTCCAACTCATCGGCCATGGTGTTGAAGGTGGCGGCGGTGCTGAGGAACTCAGAGGCGCCGCCTTTCATGCGGACGCGGCTTGCGGCATCGCCCTGGGCGATGCGAAGGGCGGCGGCGCGAAGGGCGCGGACGGGGCGGAGGACAAGGAGCTCGCTTCCCAGGGAGGCGATGATGAAGACGGCGGCGGCGATGATGATGAGAGCGATGAGGCTGCGATCCCGGACGCTGTTCGCCTCGGCGAAGGCGACGGAGGAGGGGATGCCTGCGGCGATGAAGGCGGAGGTGTTGCCGTGGGCGCCTTTCATGCGGGAGAAGCCGTAGATGCGGCGATCGCCGTCAATCCCGCCGCTCTCCACGGTGAAGCCGGAGAGGCCGCCGCTGATGGCCCTGGTGATGCCGGGCGCGGGAACGGTTCTGCCGACCCAGCGCTCAGGATCAGGATAGCGGGCGAGGACGATGCCGCCGGCGGAGAGGAGGGTGATAGTGGAGCCGTTGGGCAGGCGCTCTTCATCGGCGACGGTCTGGAGCCAGGAGAGATCCAGATATGCGGCGATGACGCGGACGACGGAGCCGGCATCATCAAGGAGGGGGAAGCTGACGGCGAGGGCGAACTTGCCGGAGAGGGGATCGGTCTTATAGCCGCCGATGACGAAGGTTTTGAGGTCAATGCTTTGCCGGAGATCGGGCCGCTGGGTCAGGTCCAGCGGGGCGGCGCCGGAAGGGGCGCCGCAGACGGGAGAGCCATTCCTGCCGGCGACGGTGAAGGAGGCGAAGGAGGGATAGAGGGCGAGGACGACGTTGGCGATGGCGTCGCATTCGGCGGCGGTGCCGGAGCGGAGGTCGGAGAAGAGGTTTTGGAACTCGATGAGCTGTTGGTTGGCGGTGGTGACGAGGTCGCTCTCGAGCTTGGCGACGCCGCCGGAGGCGCGGAGCACATCTTCGCGGGCGTGAAGGGCGGCGTCATCGTGCTGTGCATCGGCGATGAAGAGGATGAGCCCCAGCGCCGGAAGGAAGGCGCAGAGAGAGAAGGATGAGGCGGGAGCGGAGGCTTGCAAAGAGCCGTGGCAACCGCGACCCCTCTGCACCGTTCTGCGGTGAGCGTCTCGCGGCTACCCATGATAGCACCGGTGACGGGGCACGGCGCGGGCGATGCCGGGAGGCAGCCTAAAAGGACCACTTGGAGGCGGACTTGGGGAAGTTGCGCTCTTTCCAGGCGAGGGCGGATGCGAGGCGCAGGCGGAAGAAGGCGCCGTTGGGATCGTCCGTGTTGGGGCGGAAGGCGTATTTCCGCTTGTAGGCGCGCGCGAAGCGGTTGAGGAGCTTGGGGTCCGTGATGCGCTCGGCGCGGCCGGTGAGGATGACGGCATCATCGCCGCTTTCCAGGTGGACGACGAGGCGGGGGTTGGCGGCGAGGTTGCGCCCTTTGCGGGAGTTGGGGTCCGTGGAGAAGCAAAGGGAGCCATCGAACCAGAGGCCCCAGACGGGGGCGGCGTGGGGCGCGCCATCCCCGGAGGCGGTGACGATCCAGTAGTTGCGAGACTTGGCCAGGGCGCGCTGAACGGCAGGCCATGCGAGCATCTCTTTGGTGAGCCTGCGCTCGATGCCGTAGCCGGGGGTGAAGTTTGGCCGCGCGGCGCGGGGGGAGGGCGGACGTTGTGCAGGCACGGGAGCCTCCTAGCGTGTATAGGCGGCGGGCTTGGCCGCGCCGTTGCGAAGCCGGCGCGAGGTTAGAGCGAGAAGACAGGGACGGAGCGACGCTCTTTCGGTTCGGCGCCCCCGGCGACGATGCGGTCCATCGCCTTCAAGGCTGAAGGCGCAAAGAAGGTCTCGCCGCACTGGGTGCATGCCTCCGCGGGCACGTTACGCAGGATGAAGAGAGCACCCTTCCAACGGTGGACGTGCTCGATGCGCTTGCGTTGAACCCGCCCTTTGCAGAAAGGACAGATGGTGAGAGATTTCATATTCGGATGCGCCAATCTTTCCAGAGCTTCGAATCGGGCCGGTAGACGGTTACAACCACTACTATAGCAGGGCCGGAAAGTCCGATCACAGCATGGATGGGTCGGCCTACCTTTGTAAATCCAAGGAAGAGCGCACTTGGGCCGCGTGGATCGCGAGGATAGTCTTCCAGAATCTCGACATTTGCGGAAGAGAAGGCCTCCTCCAGTTCGTGCATGGCGATCGTATCTGCTTCACGCTCGTGCTCGGCATGCTCTGTCAGACGATAGCGTCCCAGGCGAATCGCGCGCCGAAGGTGGAGGAGGCTTTGCTCTGTCATGGAATCCAAGACCCGTTCCAAATCTCGTGCTTGGCCGAGTATAGCAGCAGAACCTCTTCCATTGACGCCCGGGGCGCGCGGCTCTAAGCTGTCTGCAGCGGCCCGAGGCCGCATGCGAGCATCAACGAGGAGGGGCTATGTTCGATTCTTGGACGCGTAGTTGGCGGCTGGCGAAGCAGAGCTGGCACGTCCTGAAGCAGGACAAGGAGCTGGCGATCTTCCCGGTCATTTCCTTCATCTTCGGCGTCGTCCTCGCCGGCATCCTGGCGAGCGTGGGCATCGCCTTTGGCGTCTTTGATGAGGGAGAGTCGTTCACGATAACGGATGTGATTCTGATCCTCTTTTTCTACTTGGGAACGTACTTCCTGACGATCTACTGCCAGGTGGCGCTGGTGGCCGGGGTGAAGCAGCGCCTGGGCGGCGGCGACCCGACGATCCGCTCTTCCCTGCGGGAGGCGAACAAGCGCCTGGGGCCCATCGTGACGTGGACGATCATCGCGGCGGTGGTGGGCATGATCATCCAGGGCTTGCAGATGGCGGCCCGCCGCAACAGCGACGGCGTGGCGCGCATCATCTCGCAGATCATCATCAGCCTGGTGAGCGTGGCGTGGACGTTGATGACGTTCTTCGTGATCCCTGTCATCGCCTACGAGGGCGTGGGCGGCTTCGAGGCGGTGAAGCGCTCCTTCAACGTTGTGAAGAACCGCTGGGGCGAGGCGGCGGTGGGCAATGCAGGCATGGGGCTGATCTCCATGGTCATCATCCTTGTGCTGGGAGTCGTCTTCGGCGTGAGCGGCATCGCGCTCATCACGAGCGGCGCGACGGCGGCCATCGTCTTCGGCGCGATCCTGCTGGCGATCGGCATCGGCGGTATCCTGCTGACCATCGCCTTTTTCTCCGCGCTCAGCTCGGTCTACCGAGCGGTGCTGTACGAGTATGCGAAGACGGGCAAGGTGGGCGTGCAGGGCTTCTCTCCCGATTGCCTGGAGAACGCCTTCCGGCCTGCGCCGCGCAACGGCTAAGCGGTAAGCGATAGCGTGCAAAAGAGGCCCCGCCGTCCGGCGGGGCCTCTTTGTTTTGGGAGCGGCGCAACTGGACGGCATGCGCTAGAATCCCAGCATGTTGAGGCAAAGAATCGAGGCGCTACTCATCGCGATCGGCGCGGCGCTCATGCTGGCGGCGTGCGCTTCAGGCGGCGGTGATCCACCTTCGCCGACGCCTACGCCGCAGGCGACGGCGACGGCTGCAAGAACGCCGCCGCCCCAGGGGACAACGGTTGCGCCACAGCCCAGCCCAACGCCGGGCAGCACGGTGACGCCGACCCGCGCCCCAACGCCGACCCTCGCGCCGACGGCGACGGGCAGGCCTGTGCCTACCGCAACGGCGACCGCGACGCAGAGGCCCACGCCGACGCCGACGCGCCCGCCGCTTCGCGGGCAGGCGCTGCTGGACCAGCAACGGGCATATCCGCATGCGACGCTCTTTCGCGCGGTGCTCGAGCGGCTGGCGCGCACGCCGGGCAATGAGTCCCTGGAACAAGCGCTTGCGATCGCGGCGAACTACGATATGGTGATCGCGAAAGGGCTGGACGAAGAGGTCATCGGCCTGCAGGCCGTGGGGCCGTACCTGCGCGCCGTGAAATCGCGATACCCGGAGAAGATCGTCCTCGACCACTTCCTCTTCGAGGGGCGCAACCCGGATGGCAGCCAGCCGGCAGTCTTTCCCGGCCACTGGCTACTCATGAACGGCACAACGCTCGCAGCGAATGTCTCCGCCGCCGCGACGATCTTGCCCGTGGCCGACAGCAGTCTGTTCCTGCCCGGCGAAGCGGCGCAGATGACGGCCCTGGGCGCCGATGGGAAGCCGGACTATAGCCGGGTGGAGCAGGTGCGGATCGTGGCTGTGACGCCCGGCCAGGTGCAGGTGACACGGGGCGCCCACGGCTCCACGGCGCAGGAGTTCCGCGCGGGGCAGACGCGCCTGGCCGCCCACGCCTACGTGCGCTACAGCAACGAAGTGTGGAAGTATAACTTTTGCCTGGAAGGCCCGCGGGACGCCCAGGGCAGAAGGCTTATCGAGGCGCTGGCGCAGACGCTGGCGGGCTATCTGCGCCCGGGCGGGGCGCTTGAGGGGATAGACGGCTACCAGTTCGACGTCTCGCGCTTCACGGCCGCCTCCACGGTGCAAGGCCCGAACCGCAGGCTGGATTGCGACAACGACGGCGCGGCGGACGCAGGCTACAGCAACAACGCCAGCTCGTACGGGCTGGGCGCCGTGACCTTCATGCAGACGCTGCGCTCCCTGGTGGGCGAGAGCGTCTTCCTCATCAGCGAGGCGACGGGCGATACCAGCAACCGGGACACGGAGTTCGCCAACGGCATCGAGAACGAGTCGTTCCCCGACCTGCACCAGTGGGACGAGATCTCGGCGCCGCTGCAGCGCTATTTCTACTGGCTCCAGGAGGCCCGCGCGCCGCGACTCTCCTACCTGCAGCTGAAGGAGTTCACCGAGGCATTCACGCGCTGTCCGGAGGAGGAGAAGGGGACGAACTGGAAGATACGCCTGGCCCTTGGCGCGGCGCTGCTGGGCAACGGCTACTTCGCCTACATCCCCGTGAACCCTGAAGTGGAACGGGACCAGTGCGCCTACGTGGACCCGGCGACGCGGCTCAACTACGCGGAGCCGGATGAGTTCAAGGCGGGACGGGAGAACCGCTGGGGCTATCTGGGCAGGCCCGTGGAGGAGCCGCGCAGGCTCGACCGCCTGACGAATGCGCCGAACCTTCTCGCGAGCGGCGACTTCGAGCGGGACACCAGCGGCGCGACGCTCACCCAGCTCGGCCAATCGCGGGCGACGCTCTCGAGGGACGCGGCGAAGGCGGGCAGCGGAAGCGGCTCGCTCAAAGTAAGCATCACTCAGCTCGATCGAGACCCTGCCGATTCGAAGATCAGCGTGAGCATCGGCACATTCGCCGTGCGGAAGGATCGGGAATATACGCTGCGCGTGAAGGTCGCCGCCGACCCGAAGTACGGCGCTCGGGACGCCGCGTACGGGCGGATCCCGCGCCGCATCGCCTTCGGCATCGCGACGCCGAGCGTGGCCGGGTCGCGGCCAGCGACGCAGGATGTGATGGCCGATGGCGCGTGGCGGGACTATTCGCTGACGTTCATCGTGCGGAGCGACGAGGCCAGAGCGACGCTGGTAATGGAGCTCGGCAGGGAGGCCGGCGATGTGTGGCTGGACGACGCGCGGCTGATGGAAGGCCCCGGCGATATCTTTGCGCGGCGCTTCGAACGCGGCGTGGTGTTGGTGAACGCGAGCCTGCAGGCGGTGACGTTCGAGCTGCGCGCCCTCTTCCCCGGGATAGCCCTGCGGCGCATCGCGGGGACGCAGGACGCCGCCGTGAACAGCGGCGCGCCTGCGGGAGATGCGGTGAGCGTCCCCGGGCGCGACGCGCTGATCCTGGTGACGGGGTAGCGACGCCGACGATCGCGGGGACTAGGCGTGGGTCTCGTGCCGCTCCGTGCGGCTGCGGGCCGGAGGCGTGGGGCAGCAGCCTGCGGCGGGAGCCATAGTGGTGAGGCCGATCAGCTTGCCGCGCTTGGCCATGCCCATCTTCTTCTCTTCGATGGGGTCAAGGTCGTAGTTGAGGTGATAGACCTCCCAGTCAATGCCGCTGGGGTCGCGGACCCAGAACTTGTCCTGGTTGGCGTGGCAACAGTTCACGCTGATCTCGTCGCGCACCTTGAGGCCGGTGGCCTTGACGCGCTGCATCTGCTCGAAGACCTCTTCGGAGGAATCGAGCTGGACGCCGACGTGGCTGACCTGCCGGGCGCCTTCGGCCTCCAGGGAGCCGCCGGAGATGGCGAGGTTGACGGGAGCGAAATCGGGAAGGAACTTGACGTAGTCGGCCAGGTCCTTGACGGGCTTGACGCCGAAGAACTTCTCGTAGAAGTCCTTGCTCTTGGCGAGGTCGTCACTATGGATGTGGATATGGATGCGCGCGGGCATGGGTCCTCCTTTTAGCAGCAAGCGGTAAGCAACCGAACTAATTCCTGCACTGTCTCGCGTTTGACCGAGTAGTAGATGTAGCGCTCCTCCTGCCGGCTCTGGATGAGGCCCGCCCTGCGGAGGAGGTCCAGGTGGTGGGAGAGGGTGGGTCCGGGGACGCCGAGGGTCTCTTGGATCTCGCCTGCGGGCGCCTCGCGATCGGCGCGCACCAGATGGACGAAGACGCGCATGCGCGTTTCGTGGGCGAGGGCCTTGAAGGCCTCGACGTGCTCCTCTTTGAGGAGGGTCTCATGGGCGGGCAGGAGAGTGAGCGCTTTCATATTTCTAAATATATGGAAATGAGGAGAGGATGTCAAGAGGGGAGGGAGGGAGTTTCGGAGCGAGATGGGCAGGGGGGGCCTCTATGACTACGGCGCGAGACGGAAGTTGGAGTAGACCGTAGAGACGCCAGGGCGCGCATCTATATCGAAAAAGCCGGTGAGCACGCCGACATCGCCGGAGGCGGTTCGCTGGCTCAAGTCCAGATTCGCGACAAAGACATCGTTCACGAGGAGGCGGCCGGAGTTGCCGCGGAAGTCAACGGAGACGGTGTTCTGGGAGCCTGCGGCGAGGCCGAAGCGGGTGAGGGTGGAAAAGACGCCGCGTGTAACGAGCGTTGCTGTGCCTGTGGTCCCACTAGCGGTGCGGATGAGGAGATACCACTGGAAGCGGTCATCAACGACGACGGCGTACTAGGAGCTAGCGGTATTTGCCGTGGCGGCAGTGTATCGCAAGAAGAAGCCGAAGTCCCAACCGTTCGCAGTGCTGCCGGTATAGGGAACGGTGAAGGTCGCTGAAACGAGGCCGTCTCTTGTCACGATGCCGGCGAGGGCGTTGGCGACGGCTGTTGTGGAATGGGCCAGGGAGCCGCTGACCGGGCCGAAGCCCGAGCTTGGCAGGGGGTTCGGCGTAGGGGTCGGCGTGGGCACAGGCGTGGGCGCCGTGGCGCCTGAACGGAGAGAAGGTAATCGCTCGAGAACGGTGCGTCCCATGACGGCGAAGCCGATGCCGAAGACCGGACGACCATCGGCAGAGGTGGTGGTGCGCGACGTGACCACGCCGATGACTTCGCCGGTGGCGAGGAGGAAGAGCGGCCCACCGCTGTTGCCTGGGTTGACTTCGGCATCGGTCTGGATGAGCCAGCTGTCCGAGGCAGTATCGAAGCGCGTCGCCGTCAGGATACCGTTGGTGAGGGTGGACTGACCCGGCAAGCTCACCGGGTAGCCAAGCGTGAAGACGGGAGCGCCTGGGTCTATCCCGATATCGGGGACGATGGCGGCGGCTTGGAAGGATGGTGAACAGCAAATGCGAAGGACGGCAAGGTCGCGGAAGGCGTCCTCGCCGATGAGCGTCGCCGTGTATTGGTCGCTGTCGTTCACCGTGACGCGCAAGGAGAGGGCTCCTCTGATGACATGCTGATTGGTCATAACCAGGGCGGAACCCGAAGCGCGGTCAATCTCAAAGATGAAGCCGCTGCCGCTGGCGCCACTCGCGTTGATTCGCACGACGGCAGGCCGTGAGCGCGACGCGACCTGAGAGATCGAGGGGGTTGGTGATGGTGTCGGCGTGGGCGTTCGTGTTGGCGTCGGCGTGGGCGTTGGAGTGGGAGGCGGTGTTGGAGTGGGTGTGGGCGTCGGTGTCGGCGTCGGTGTGACGGTCGGTGTTGGGGTTGGAGTCGCTGTCGGCGTCGGCGTGGCGGTTGGCGTCGGTGTGAGGGTCGGCGTGGGCCGGACCACAAGCGAGCCGGAGCTTGCTTTTGCGGAGGCAGGCGGTTGGTAGGAGAAGGTGACACTCGCTTCAACGGGGGACGCGAGCGGCGAGAGGTCGTTGTTGCTGAGGGCGGCAGTGACGGTGTGCTCCCCTGCATCAAGCCTCGTGATTTTGATGCTGGTCTTTGCGGTGCGGGTCAACTCGACGCCGTTGACGGAGACGACGATGTGCCCGGTGCCGGCCTTGTTGCCGGCCCCGATGGACTTGCCATCGAGCTTGAAGTTCGCGGCCTTGAACTTGATTTCAACATCGGCCTTGGCCTGCACGCTGCCTGGCCGAGGTGCAGTGATGCTCAGGGATGGCTGTTTGCCCTGGGCATGGGTGAGGGCGCCCGATAGGAGGAGGGCCGCGACGAAGGAGACTGCGAGCAGCAGCTTCCACATCGGACGATGGTAGCACAGGGTGCAAATGGAGTTCTTCGCCTTCCATTACAATCTGTAGCGAGTGCGTTCGAAAGGCGGCGCTATGGAGTCTGCGATCGGCTTTCTGGCGGGCGTGCTGACGACGGCGGCCTTTGTGCCCCAGGTGGCGGAGATCTGGCGCAAGCGGTCGGCGAAGGACGTCTCGCTGTGGATGTACGCCATCTTTGTCATGGGCGTCGCGCTGTGGCTTATCTACGGCGTGGTGAAGGCCTCGCTGCCGATCATCCTGGCGAACGCGGCGACACTGGCGCTTGCGGGTGCCATCCTGTGGATGAAGGTGAAGTTCAAGGACGGCGGGCGGTAGCGGCTACGGGCCTTCGCAGCGCCGCTTGAGGGCGGCGTTCATCTTCTCGAAGCCGTTGCGGGTGATGCGCCCCAGGCCCACGAGGTTCAAGAGTGGCACCAGCATGCCGGTGAACTGCTCCGTGTGCTCCAGGCGCACGCGGCCGCCCTCCAGGGGCGTGATGAGGAAGGCGTGCCCGCCGTCCATGAAGCCCTGGATGAGGCGCTTGCCCACCCAGCGGAAGACTCTGTTTGGGACGACTTCGGTGACGCGCACCTTGTAAGTGACGGGCGCGATGTAGACCTTCACGCGCCGACCGACGGCCACGACGCCGGAGGCGCGGGTCATGATGGGGTTCCACTGGGCCCATTGGTCCAGGGACGTGATCTCGTGCCAGATGCGCTCCGGTGGAGCGGCGATCTCGATGGCGGTGTGGATGCGGAGCATGGGCTACTCGGCGGACGGGTCCATGAGGCTGAGGTTGGCGCGCATCATAGCAAGTGGACATTGTCCATCGAAATGTCCATGGACTTGGCTCAAGCCGCCTACAGTTTCCTGATGTGGCCGATGACGCGCCCGACGAACTGGACGCTGGAGGCCTTCATGTCCTCGTACTTCTTGTTGGCGGCCCGCAGGCGGACGTGGCCCTCTTCGATGTGCAGGTGACGCGCGACGAATTCTTCGCCGACGCGGACGATGAAGATGGCGCCCTGCTTGACGGAGGCGTCCGGGTCCACGACGAGGAAGTCGCCGTTGCGGATGCCGTCGCCTTCCAGGGAGTCGCCGGAGACGGTGAGGGCGAAGCATTTGGGCGAATCGAGGCGGAAGAAATCGGGGACGGTGATGGAGCCGAGGTCCTGCTCGTAGGCCTCGCGCGGGGTGCCTGCGGCGACCCAGCCGCGGATGGGGATCTCGCCGGCGAACTGGGGGGTGCGGAAGTTGGTGCCCTTGATGAGGCTGTCCACGGAGACCTTGTAGATGGTGGCCAGGCGGTTGAGGGCGTCGAGGCCGGGCTCCACGGCGTCGCGCTCGTAGCGGGAGATGGACATGTTGGCGAGGTTGGTCTTACCGCCCGCCTCCTGCTGGGTGAGCTTGCGGGCCAGGCGCGCCTCGCGCAGGCGCTGGCCCAAGGTGGTCCCTTTACCCCGTTGCGGCAGCTTCTTCCGTGTTCCCATCGTTATGCTCCTGTGATAGCCAGCAGAGGCTAGCTATGGTGATACAAAGTGGCTACGAGTGTACGCCATCCGCCCATTGACGGCAACTAGGCATCAGGAGTTACGATAAGCCATAGATGACTAGACATGTATTTGAACCGAGAGGAGCGCGATGGAGCCCTACGCCCACTTCGATTGCTCGGTGCGCAGCTCCTGCTGCGGGAACGCCATCTTCATCGCCCGGCACCCTTCGGGCGTGGAGGTGACGTGCGCCTCCTGCTCCGGCCCGGTGGACCGGGCCACGGGCGCCAGCCTGCGCCGCCGCGGGCCCCTGGCCTGGGATGAGGCGGCGATGCGCGCGCTCCAGCGGCACCTGGTGAGCCGCAAGGCGGTGAGCGATCGCCGCTTCAAGCGGGAGATCCTGGGCAAGGAGGTGGCGTAGCGATGTTCGGCGAGCCACGCTGCGGCATGAGCGCCGAACTCGTGCTGGTGGTGAACTACAACGCGGTGCGGCAGTGGGAGATCGACGCCCGCCGGTATGCGCTCCTGGCCGTTCTGCCCTGCTTGGACCCGGTGGTGGTCTCCATGTTCGAGCACTGGCTGGCCATCGCAGGGCGGGTGAAGGCCGCCATCGCGGAGGAGCTTGGGCCTGAGGGCATCGCCAGGGCGGATCGGGCGTGGAGCGAAGTTGAGGACGTTGAGCACTCCGCCTGGGCGGTGCGTGATGCAATAGCCTACCGCCCGGGAACGATGCCGCGGAATTAGCGAAAGGCGAGATCCCTGATGCAGTGGCGCGAAGGATTGAGCGAGGCGGAGACGATGCTGCGGGCCTATTGCCGGGCGAAGGCGCGGCTGGCCCGGGCGGAGGCGGCCTATAACGCGGCCTTCGAAGCGGCGCTGGAGGCCTTCCGCAAGGAACGCCGGGAGCTGTTCGAAGAGCTGCTCAGCGCGCGGGGGGCGCTGGAGGAGGCGGAGCGGAAGATGGAGCCGCAGGTCGCGCAGATGGAGGCAGCGGGCAGGAGCGAGCGGACCTGATGGAAGGGCGATCTTGCATGGTCGCCCGCAGGAAAGGAGCGAGATGTCCTACACGGTGATCATCAAAGAGAACCACATGGGCCAGCGGAAACTGAATACGTGGATGCGCGTCTCCCCGGTGAACGGGCAGGACGAGGCGACCTTCCGTCTGCAGGAGGTTGACGAGGCGGTGGCGGACAGCAAGACGCTCTATGAGCAGACGGTGGAGAGCGTGGAGATCGGGGCGGTGATCAAAGCGGTGAACGGGCTGGGGTAGGGAGACCTCTCCCTCAATCCCTCACGTAGCTCGAAGACGAGCTCACGCCATCGGGATGGCGCTGCTCGAGAGGGACGTTTTGCTGACTACTTCGAACGCAATTGCCCAAGCTAACCAAGTGACTTTCTCTTAGATTCCGCATCGGGAGGTTAGGTTGTTCGATCGTTCAGTTACGACAGTTGTGCTAGGAGGAAGGGAAATAGGATGAGCGGCGCGGCGATGCAGTGGGCATGGAAGCAGCGGGCGGGCAGCGCGACAGCGAAGGCCGTCCTGCTGGCCCTGGCCGACCACGCCGATGCGCGCGGCGTCTGCTGGCCCGGCATCCTTGAACTGGCCGGGCGGCTGGAGATGAACCGCCGCACGGTGCAGCGCTCCCTCAAGCAGCTCATCGCCGAAGGCATCATCCAATGCGACGGCCGCCGCCGGGCCGATGGGTCGCACAGCTCCAACTTCTACATCCTGCCCATCCATGCGCCGCCGCGGGAGGGCGTCGCTGCGCCGCCTCCTGGCGACGGCGCGACGGGAGAGAGCGTCGCTGCGACGGGAGGGGGCGCGGCGGAGGAGCAGGCTGGGGCGTCGGAGAGTCATGCAGGGGCGGCAGAGCGTCACCCCCATAGTATTGAATCTTCCAGGGAACCTTCCAAGGAACCTACTATCGTGAACCTCAAAGGCGAGCGAGTGACTTGTGCAGCGCTGTGGGAGAAGATCCGGGAGCGGCTGAAGGAGGAGGTCCCGATCCAGAGCTTTGAGATGTACTTCAGCGAAGCGAGAGCCGTGAGCATCGCCGACGAGCGCAGCGGCGACCAGATCGCGACGCTGGTGGTGGCGTGCCGCAGCGCCTTCCACGCGGAGGCGATATCGCGGCGCTACACGATGCTGGCGCGGAAGTTCGCTTACGCAGAGATCGGGCGCGTGGTGGGCCTGCGCTTCACGGCGAAGGAGGAGCGCGAAGAGGCGTGAGAGGGAAAGCGTGGTTGCCTACGTCCTTTGTTTCCCTTGACTCCGCACCACTTTATAGACCCGCCCTCGCGTGCGGCCTTCGGCGGCGAGGAGGCCGGCCTTCACCAGGCCCGCAAGATCCCGCGAGCATGTCACATCGGATGCCTTGGTGATTTCCTTATAGTCGGCCGGCCGCAGTTCTCCCGTTTGCAGGGCGTAGATGAGCCCATCTATCTGACGAGGGTTGAGTCCGGCATGCTCTCGCTCCAAGCGCCCATGCAGCTCCGCGATCCGGCGGTGCCAATCGGTAAGGGAGTTCACAAGGTCCTGGACATGGCCCGCGAGCTCTGCCGCGAAGAACTCAACGAAGGGAGTCGCATCATAAGTGAGCGAGAAGCGTGTTCCGACCGCTCCGGCGATGACGGACTGGTAGGCCTCTCTGCGCTCGTAGAAGCGGTACTCCAGAGAGAGGAGCTTGTGGAAGCTGAAGCGCGACCGCTGAAGGATCAACGTGGCGAGCCCGCGAGCAGTCCGGCCGTTGCCGTCCCAGAACGGGTGGATGGCGACGAAGTGCAGGTGGGCGATGGCGGCGCGCGAGACAGGGTTGAGATCGCCCGGTTCTTGGCGGAGCCACAAGCCGAATGCGCGCATCAGGTCGGGCACATCGCCCTGGTCCGGTGGCAGGAAGCTGCCGATGTGATTCTGTCCCTTGCGGTAGACGCCGGGCGTCAGCATCTCTGAAGCGCCGCGCAGGAAGTGCCGATTGATCTCCCGGATGACAAACTCATCCATCGGGATGTCCTGCTGGCCGCTGAGATAGTCAATCCACTCATAGGTCTCGAGGGCGTTGACGTTCGCGGCTTCATCTTCGCTCAGTTTTGCGGGCTGGGTGCGGCGTGCGAGCTCTGCTACCTGGCGCTGGTCTAGGGCAGCGCCTTCGATGCGCGTTGTGCCGGTGGCGCGCCGCACAGCCACATCGCGTCGCACCCAAGCCTCATGCTTGGGCATGATGAGCACTCGCTCAATGAGCCACTGGTTTCGTTCGATGTCTTCTAGGCTGGATTTGAGTTGAGCCGTCGTGTGAAATTGTGGCGCGAAGATTTTATCATTCATATCTTTTTAGATAAAAATGATACTATCATACCTACTGCGACAAATCAACCTCCAGGCATCCAGGAAGAATGTAAGCAGCTTTGCCGATGCTAATGCGACCGACTCTAGCACTGAAGAGTCGGTCGCCGATAGGCTAGAAAGCTTCGGCTTTCAATACCCGCCCCCGCCCGCCTAGATTGCCTTGGCTTCCGCCGCGGCGGACTCCATCGGCCGCATGGGCACGAACTTTTGGATGCGGTCGTTGAGGGCGTCCGCCACGTAGATGTTGCCCTGGGCGTCCACGGCCACGCCGCTTGGCCGGCGCAGCTTGCCGCGCCCGCTGCCCAGGCCGCCCAGGACCATCACCACCTCGCCCTCATCATTGAAGACTTGGACGCGGTGGTTCCCCGTATCGGCCACGTAGAGGTAGCCGTTGGCGTCCACGGCCACGCCGCGCGGCTGATCGAGCCGGCCGGTCTCTTTGCCCTTGGCGCCGAAGGACCTGATGAAGCGGCTGATGGGGAAGAGGAAGACGTAGGCCGGGACCGACGCCATCGGGAAGAGCAAAAAAAAACCGCCCCAGGCCGGCACCCGGGGCGGTTTTTTGATTCGTGCGGCGCCGGTTTAGTAGCGCTTGCGGAAGGAACCGCCGCCGCGCTCTTCGCGGGGGCGGGCCTCGTTGACGGTGAGGGGACGGCCGCCCATATCTTTGCCGTTCATGGCCTTGATGGCGGCAGCCGCCTCGGAGGACTCGGGCATCTCAACGAAGCCGAAGCCCTTCGAGCGGTTGGTATCGCGATCCATCACCACCTGTGCGGAGGTGACTTTCCCGTGAGCGGCAAAGCTTTCGCTGAGCTTGCTGTCCGAGATGTCATAGGGAAGGTTGCCGACGTAAATTCGCATGCGTGCGCTCCTTGTGCGCGAGTATTGATTCTAAGGTCGGGGAGAAGCAAGCGCCGCGTGCGTGTCAGATGCCGGCTGAGAGGCGACAGGGTGTCTGCAAAACCATGAACCTAGAAGCAGGGCAAGTATACCACACGCGGCGGGTCAGGCCCTGTAGCGCTTGAGCTGCTGGGCGATGGCGGCCTTCACCGCAGCTTGCGGGGAGTCTATCGCCCCCTGGTGCAGCATGGCGACGAAGCTGCGCCCGCGGTCCTTGGAGGTGTGCGCCCACGCGTAACAGCGGGAGGCGGTTGGATGGCCGATGGGGTCGAAGACCTGGACCATCCCCTTCCAGACCGTCTTGCCCAGGAACTGCTCGGAGACGGGGACGGCCTCAACCCAGACGGCATCACAGCCGTGCATATCGAAGATCGCCTGCTTCAGATCCGCCATCGTCGTTACGGCCATAGGTCTTCCTTCGCGGCGACCGTCAGCGCGAGCGCGCTTCGTTCACCGTCAGCGTCCGGCCTTTGAACTCTTTGCCGTTCATCCCGAGGATGGCGGCGTCGCTCTCCTCTTTCAAAGGCATGTCCACGAAGCCGAAGCCCCGGGACCTGCCGGTCTGGCGATCGATATTGACGCGTGCCACGCTGACTTTGCCGAACTTGCCGAAGGCGTCTTCGAGATCGTAGTCCGTCGTTTCCGGCGAGAGGTTCCCTACATAGAGATTAATGAGCGGCTCCTTCATGGAAGGCGCATAGAGATGGCGCGCCAAGGCGCGGAGGGGGCGTGAGACGCGCTCAGCATAGCACATCCGTAGGGAGAAGGCGAAAGGGGCTATGCGCAAGGCCACGGTGCTCCCCGGAAGGCGGCTGAAGGCCGCCCTGGAGGAGCGCAGGATGGGAGGGGGTTGTGGCAGCCAAATAAAGCTAGACTTAATAGGCAAAGAGGCATATCATTGTCGTGATAGGCTCTGCCATTGCCGCCTATCGCGGTGGGAGGCGGGGCGGTAGAATAGGCCATCGCGAAAGGGGATAGACATGGGCGGCGCCTCTTCCATCGAGTGGACCCAGGCGACCTGGAATCCGCTCACCGGCTGCAACAAGATCTCTCCGGGCTGCAAGCATTGCTACGCCGAACGGATGGCGAAGCGCCTGCACGCCATGGACAACCCACGCTACATAAGCGGTTTCAAACTGACCTTGCATCCTGACTTGGTTGGCCTGCCGCTTCAGTGGAAACAGCCTCGTGTCATTTTTGTGAACAGCATGTCTGATCTCTTCCACAAGGACGTACCCGACCTTTTTATCCAAGCGGTGTTCGAAACAATGAATTGAACCGCCCCGGGTTTGATGGAGGGCTCGTTTATTGAGTCCCGGCTCTTGCCGGGGCCGGTATAGCACCGTTGGTGGCCTCATACTCCGCTGGTGGCAGGTAGCCGATGGCGCTGAAGAGACGCCGGTTATTGAACCAATCCACCCACTCCAAGGTTGCCAACTCCAGGTCTTCCCTGCCGCGCCA